>CAYGNZ010000091.1:0-6005 GCA_964351345.1 uncultured Bdellovibrionales bacterium
AGTGAAAAGGAGATGAGTATTGCCGAGCGCTAGCGGGAGAAAAATATACTGCTCCTCGAACAGGAGTTAAAAAGCCGTAGTTTATAATGGGAGCAGTATATAATGAGAAGCTATGGAGCAAGAGGAGCAATATAATTTGTGAAAATTGTAATCGCTGGTGCCGGAAGCGTTGGAAAGTATCTCCTTGAGCGACTTGTTGCTGAAGATCATGCCATCGTGGTGATCGACCAGGATGAGCAGGTGCTTGAAACGCTTAGTTCTGCCTTTGATATCCAAACCCTCCAGGGGAACGCGAGCGTTCTTGCTAATCTTGAACGAGCGGATGTGCAGGGAGCGGAGATCTTTATTGCGGCAACAGACTCTGATGAGGCCAATCTTATTGCCTGCATGCTGGCTGATAGCCTTAATCCCGCCGTGCGCAAGATTGCGCGAATTCGCGAACTCATTACCGATGCCTCTGGTTTGTCCGATCGAATCGCCGAGTTTTTCGATCATTTTATCAACCCCGATTCGGAGGCCGTGGGCTTTCTCTTACGCCTATTTCAAGTTCCTGGTGCGGTTGAAGTAATGGAGTTTGGTGGCGGGAGAGTTTGGGTGGTTGGAGTCGTGGTTCGCGCTGAAGCCTCCCTCGTTGGTAGGCGCTTAAAGCAGTTATCCTTACCTGATGTAGTGATTGTGGCAATTCAGCGTGATGGTCAGGTAATTATTCCCGGCGGCCAGGACCTCATCCAAGCCGGAGATGAGCTTTATGTTGCCGCGCGCGCCAATGAGTTCGATTCCTTCTTTAATCTCCTTGGTCGAGAACGTCACCCGACAAGACATGTGATGATTTACGGCGGAGGGAATATCGGACGAGGTTTGGCGAAGGAGCTCAGTGGTGGAGATGTAAAAATAAAGCTCATTGAGACTGACGCTGCTCGCTGTAGTGCCTTGGCAAGTGAGTTAAGTAATGTGCTGGTACTTTGTGGGGATGGTACGGATCAAGAACTACTTCGAGAGGAAGGAGTGGCTGATGTCGATCTCTTTGTCGGGGCAACCGATGATGAGGAGACAAATATCCTCGCCGCCCTTCTTGCAAAGCGCCTCGGTGCGAAGATGAGTGCGGTAATCATCACTAAAAGCAGCTATCTGAACCTTATCCCTGAGCTCGGAATTGATATCGTTGTTTCGCCCCATATTGCGGCCGCATCATCAATTCTCAAGTTTGTTCGGAGCGGCTCGATCTCTTCGATTTTCTCTACACGAGATGATCGCGCTGAGGTGCTTGAGGTGTTTGCTGAAGAGGGTTCGCCGATTGTGGGCATTCCACTAAAAGAGCTCAAACTTCCCCAAGGCGTCATTGTCGCTGCCGTCCACGACGAGGAGACCGCCTCAATCGCCCGCGGAGATACGGTCATTACTCCCGGAAGCAAGGTGGTCTTTTTTGCAAGCCGAAAAGGACTGCCTAAACTTCAAGAGCTAGTAAACGAAGCCTAGAATCACAAACATCGGTAGTGCGCCTAGAGCGCATGAGTAAACAGGAATCAGTCCGAAAAATATGTCCACTGAAGATCCACTCTATCTCGTCGACGGCTCAGGTTACATCTTCCGCGCCTACTATGCGGTTCAGCCTCTTTCTACAAAAAAGGGTTTTCCCACAAACGCCATTCTCGGTTTTACCAGGATGCTAGGAAAGCTCGTGCGAGATACGCAAGCGCGCTACATCGCGGTTGCCTTTGATACGGGCTCTAAAACATTTCGACACGAGATGTATGATGAGTATAAGGCGAATCGAGCGGAGTGCCCTGAGGATCTTGTACCGCAGATGCCGTATTTCCGAAAAATAGTTCATGCTCTCGGCATGCAAGGTTTAGAAAAAATCGGATTTGAAGCTGATGACATTATCGCAACTCTCGCGATGAAAGCGCATGCCGAGGGTCGGCGCGTGGTGATCGTAAGTGGGGATAAGGACCTGACGCAGTTAGTCACTGACGGCGTGGAGGTGTGGGACCCGATGAGGGACGTTGTATTTACACGAGACAAGGTCCAAGAAAAGTTTGGCGTGCGTCCAGAGCAGATGCGGGACTATCTCGCGATTATTGGCGATAGCTCGGATAATATTCCTGGGGTCAAAGGCATCGGGCCGAAAGGGGCACAGCGATTATTAGGCGAATTTGGCTCGATCGATGAAATGCTCGAAAAACTCGAAGAAATACGTGAGCTTAAAGGACTTCGGGGTGCGAAGAGTATTGCCGAGAAAATTGAATTACATCGCGAGCAGCTCCGTCTAAGCAAGCAATTGGTCGAACTCGACCGCCTCGTAGAGCCCTTCAATACTATCTCCAGCGTCGAGGAATTCGCCTGGGAGCACGCACGAGAAGAGGAAATCGGCCCTTTGTTTGAAGAGCTAGAACTTAACTCGCTAATGGATACTTTCGCGCTCGCGCCTGGGCAAGGAACCGGCTCGTCTGAGCAAGATCGCTACGAAGGCAAATCTTATACTGTGCTTGCTGAATCTGAGCTTGAGAATTTCGCTCGCGAGCTTGAGCAAACGCAAGCCTTTGCCTTTGATACCGAGACTTCCTCCCTTGACCCGCTCAGTTGCGATCTAATCGGAATTTCCATTTCATTCGAAGATGACTCGGCATTCTATCTGCCAATATCCGGTGCGGCTGATAAAGAACTTCAGCTCGCGAAGGAAAAGGTTGTGGCAATTCTAGGCCCTATTTTTTCAAACCCTGAAATCAAGAAATACGGGGCAAATTTGAAGTTTGATATCCAAGTACTTCGCACCCATGGAATTGAGGTCGAGGGTTGTAGCTTCGATGCCATGCTTTGTGCCTACGTGCTTGATCCAGACAAACGCGATTTCGGCTTAAAGTCTCTTGCGCTGACCCATCTTGGAGAGGCGATGAAGGACTACAAAGAAATAGTCGGAGACTATGAGGATATCGGGCAGGTGCCTGTTGAAGAGGTGGCGAAATACGCTTGTCACGATGCAGAGGCGAGTTGGCGCTTACGTGATGCCTTGTTCCCCCTGCTTGAGTCTGGAAGCGGAAAACGTGAAGCTCCCGAGACAAACAGTCCTCAATATGCCTTTGAGCAGATTGAAATGCCGCTCGTGCCGGTGCTTGCTGCGATGGAACGAGCAGGAATTAAATTGGACCGAGAGATGCTCAGTCGTTTAGGACGTGAGTTTACTGAGGCTGTTGAGGAGCTAAAGGAGAGTATTCAATCACTTGCGGGAGAGGAGTTTAATCTCAATTCGCCAAAACAGCTTGGCGTTATTTTATTTGAAAAGCTTGGCATTTCAACCAAGGGCATTAAGAAGACAAAGTCAGGCTTTTCCACCAATGCTGCCATGCTGGAGCGCATGCGTGGACAGCATGAGATAATTGAGCAGATTCTTGAATACCGAGAGATTCACAAGCTTAACTCCACCTACATCGAAGCTCTACAACGGCTTTGTCGTGAGGACACCGGTCGAATTCATGCGTCGTTTAATCAAGCGATTGCGGCAACGGGACGCTTAAGTTCAAGCGATCCAAATTTACAAAACATTCCCATCCGCAATGCCCGAGGGCGTCGCATCCGTAATGCTTTCATCGCGGAGGAAGGTAATGTGCTGATAGCGGCGGATTATTCTCAAATTGAGTTGCGAGTACTTGCCCATCTTTGCGGGGACGCCGGCTTAGTTGATGCTTTTATCAGCGGCGAGGATATCCATGAACGCACCGCGCGTGAAATTTTTGGCTCAATGTTTTCTAGTGAAGAGGAGCGCAAGGAGCTTCGTCGGGCGGCAAAGACGATTAATTTTGGCTTGATCTATGGTATGGGCGCGTTCCGGCTCGCTGGAGATCTTGGCGTGTCGCGAAAGCAGGCACAGGAATATATTGATAGCTATTTTGCTCGGTATTCTGGAGTTTCTGAGTATTTCGATGAATTACAGGCTTTCTCTGAGGAGAAGGGATTTGTTGAAACTCTTTTCGGACATCGCCGCTACGTAGATACACTGGATACAAGTGGTAGAGATTCTGGCTACGCTCAGCGCTCAATGATGAATGCGCCGATACAAGGAACCGCTGCTGAAATCATAAAGTTAGCGATGATTAAACTCCACGCTCGCTTGGCGAAAACACCGGGAAATGCAAGAATTGTGCTGCAGGTGCATGACGAACTTGTTGTCGAAGTTGCAGAAAAAGACAGTGCGAGATGCTGTGAAGTGGTAGTAGAGGAGATGGAGAGCGCGGTTGAGCTGTTGGTTCCCTTGAAAGTTGATGTGCGAATAAGTTCAACGTGGGGTGATGAGCCGTCGTCTGCGGGAGGAGGTGCATGAGCACACTTACTCTGCCGAAGCCGCTCTTTTTTGCCTCCTCCGCTCTCAGTAAAGAGCAAAGAGGTGAGCGTTCTTCAATGAATCATTCGCTTGAAGCAGAATCTCATGGAAGCCTCACCGAGATAGAGACTCAATTTGAACCACGAACGAAAGCGCCTGTGTCTTCTCCCGTCGAACTAAAATCTAAAAGCCCCAAGGCTGATGCGGATAGTGTCCGGGAACGCGACCTTGCCTTAGTTGAGCGAGCGAAGGCCGGGGACAGCGACGCCTACCGAGAACTGGTCGAGGAGTATCAAAGTCGAGCGCATTCCATCGCCCTAGGGATTTTGGGCAACTACCAAGACGCCGAAGAGATTGCCCAAGAAGCATTTGTGAAGGCCTATAAGAACCTCGCCTCATTTCGCGCCCAGTCGAGCTTCTACACCTGGCTCTACCGCATCATCTTTAACCTCGCCATTGACCTTTCTCGCAAAGCGTATCGGCGCTCTGAGATTGGCATGGAGGACTCTACGGCAATCGACACGGTTGCACAGTATTCTGATGCAGATTCGAGTCGGTATATGGGCAGTGTTTCTGATCCAGAAAGCGAATATCGCAATCAGGAGATACGTCAAAGGTTCAACGAGGCTCTCGCAGCGCTCAGCCCAGACCATCGAGCGGTGATTACCCTGCGAGAGATTGATGGCTTGTCGTATGCAGAGATCAGTGAAGTCGTGGCCTGTACCAAAGGTACAGTAATGAGCCGTCTTCACCATGCACGAAAAAAGCTTCAAGCCGCGCTTGAGGAATTGCGTCCAGAGGGCGCTGAGCCGGAGCTTGAAGAAAAGAAAAAAGCAGGAAAGAAGAACGTAGAGGTGAAAGCTGGCCGTCGGCCCGCTGGAGTGATTGGGAATCGAGCTGATTAATAAGTGAGTAGAGTATTAACAAGAGGCGCAAACAACTAATGTCGCTACGCACACTACCGATAGTATCAAAGCTATTTAGAGAGCTGGAGCTGCGTAAAGAGCAGCAGCTAAGTGCATTCTTTGACGGGGAACTTTCCGCAAAACGATCTCAGCGTTTCGCTGAGAAACTTACGCGAGAGCTTGCCGAAGAAGAAGGAAGTGCGGCTTCCGACCAGCTTAATTCTTTCACTGAGGTGCGGGAAGAGCTAGAGCAGTGGTTTCATGCCAAGCGCTACGATGAGAACGGAGAGCTTCGAAGGCTTAACCTCTGGGAAGGAGTTTCTCGTCAACTTGGCGAAGACGCGTTTGTCTCAAGGCGAAATTCTTCACGAAGTATTGCAGAGAAGGTATCGCAGTGGTTTGACGTGGATTATTTTCGCCCCCCAGTTTTTGCGGCGATGGGTGCTACGGCCGTAGTCGCACTCCTGGCTGGAACCTGGATTGGATCTTCAACGAGCTCAAGTAACCCAGGGGTTGCGCCAGAGTCCGTTGGTCTAATCGCGCACTCTTCGCCGACGATGAGCAGTGATGCTGAGGTTACCACGGTGGCCCGAGTTCGAAAGGAAAGGGTGAATCAAGATTCCATTCCAATGGTATCCCTGGTCGGTTCAACGACTGGTGTAGGAAGCGGTTCGCTGGCAAGTGGCGCTGCATCGCGATCTATTGCAAAGAGTGAGTTTAATCGTGGCGAGTTTGTCGTGAGTGCGCGGCTTGCGGCAGATAAAAGCGGATTTCGGCGACCACTT
>CAYGNZ010000091.1:6015-10455 GCA_964351345.1 uncultured Bdellovibrionales bacterium
ATCTTGAAACCTCGCAATTAATTGGGTCCGATGCCTTAGGAAAAAATGGTGCGACGGCTCATGGGGGCCTGAGAACTGGCCGAACTCATATTGATTGGATTAAGGCGCGAAATCCAGTGCGTATCGTCCCTTCTCAGGATCGCTCAGCACCTCCGGTGATTTGGATTCCACGTCCGAGCCCAAATGCTGACGCGCAGAGTGCAGGTAGACAAGGTCGTCCGTAGTGGAAGCAATGAGCATGTCTAGATTTCGTTCCATTCCATTCGCTCGCCTGCTTCTGCTTCTTGTCCTGGGCCTTGGCATCGTTGAGAACGCAGCATCTGCAGAGGGTGTTGCAACTTCAAGCTGTAAAATTTTTGTCAGGCTCATTTCTTCTCACAAAGCGAAATCGCCAGGCACTGAGGCGAGAAAAGTAAGTGCGAGTTTGGCCGATGTCGAGGCGCAATTAGCTCCCTTGCCGTTTGATAACTATGAAACAATCGATGCGAGCACCTCGGAGGTAGCGTTCTCTGAACAAGGGGTGTTCCGTTTAAGCCAAGCGAGTAAAGGGATCCATACGGTTAAAGTTCGTCCACACGAGGTTTCAGGAGGGCGTGTTCAGTTGACGGTCGATTGGGAAGATCCCCAGGGAGAGACTCTTGTCAGTACCATGCTTCGCGTGATGGACGGTCAGAACGTGATGCTTGGGGCGGAAGGCACAAAGAAGTCATGTGCCTTAGTTGGTGTGCGAGCCCAGTGTCGGACAGGAAAATGAGCCCTTCCTTAGAACAACTGTTAGCAAAAATACCTTCGGGGAAAACAGAGCAGGCCGCGGCAGCTCTTGATTATTTTTCTCTGCTTAAACCATCCGATGAATTTGAGCAGGTAAAAAGATCGACTGAAGCAAAGATCGCTGAAGTGCTCAAAGTGATGACGGATACAAAAGCCGCATCTGCCTTTACGCTTGCCGCTACCAATGCGAGTTGTGTCCGCAACATCTTGGCGGAAATTATAGCCCAAGCGTCTTTACTAAAAGCCAAAAAGAATTCACCGCGACAATCTTGCCTGTTTCGTATCCTAGAGCTCGAGGCGGAATCTGAAGCGCTCGGCAGTTTGCTCTACCGGGCACTTAGCGCTCAACTTCAAGGCCCTGACGCACAGAGCGACGCGATTTCGGCATTCCTATGCTCACTGGATTTACTTGAGCGACTCTCGGGGTTGATCTTTTCTCTTGATACCCAGGAGCCACAAGAGCTCTTTCCAGCGGGAACTTCTGCCTACCTTAAATCTCTCAGCATACTCGCGAGATTGAACCGAGCTCTGGGAGAGAATGGGACCTTGGCTGAGTTTGCTGCCGAGTCTCGAGGGCGAGCGCTTGGAGTCCTTGGTTAAGCACCTAAATTTATAGTGTTTTCCTTGAGCCTCCACTGAACAAGACTGGTTCTCGTGACGATGCACTATTTGGTAGTATTTAGCTCGGTTTCTCGGAGCTCCACAAAGTTCCCTATCTGTTGACGCAAGTTAGAACTGTGGTATCTTTACGCCCCCTATCAGATAGCTCCATGTCCTAGGAATCATGAAGATTATCATGGAGCCCAAAGCTTACACATTAATCCTCGCAGAGTGGATTGGCCTGGCAGGGTGGATTGGAGCAACTTGAGTTGCATTAACGAGCGACAAGCTCGAGGAATATTTCAAATGAAGACAAGTTTTCGTAGCAAGGAAGAAGCGTTGTCGCTTCGCGGTTGGAAGATAGTTGATGCAAGCGACCAAGTCGTTGGACGTCTTGCCACACAAATAGCGGCCGCTCTAAAAGGAAAGAATAATCCAAGCTATGCGCCTCACAACGACAGCGGAGATTTTGTCGTAGTCGTGAACGCGGACAAGATTAAGTTCACGGGGAATAAGCTTCAAGGTAAGAAGTACTACCGCCATACCGGTTACATCGGTGGAATCAAGGATGAAACCGCAGAGGAGCTGCTCGCACGCAAGCCCGAAGCGGTTTTGAAAAAGGCGGTAAAGGGAATGCTTCCAAAGAACGCTCTTGGGCGTGCGCAATTTAAAAAGTTAAAGGTCTATGCTGGAGCGGAACATCCGCATGAGGCACAGCAACCAGTCGAATTGTAAATTTAAAGCGAAAAGGTCTCACACATGAGCGCAAAGCAAGCAGGAATTTCTAGTATCGGTCGACGAAAAGCAGCGAGTGCTCGAGTATACCTCTTTCCAAAAGAGAGCGAGGATACGCCAGGTATTGTGGTGAACAAGAAGCCTGTTGAGGCGTATTTCCCAGAAGACACCAAGCGACGTGTGATTTTTCAGCCGATTGAGCTTTGCGAAGTTGGTGACAAGTATTCTTTCCGCGTGCGTGTCGTTGGCGGTGGGATTGCTGGACAAGCTGAAGCAGTGCGCCACGGAATCGCTCGTGCGCTGGAAAAGATGGACCCCAGCCTGCGTCCTGCGCTGAAACAAGCAGGTCTACTGACCCGAGACTCTCGTGTGGTTGAGCGTAAAAAGCCTGGCCGACACAAGGCGAGAAAGAAGCCGCAATTCTCCAAGCGTTAATAGCGCTGCTCAGATTCCTTCGATTTTTTTAGCTTTTTTGAGTTTGCAAGGTCGCTCAACGGTCTCGCTTGCTCGTGGCCTGGCGAAAACGCCGTTTATTTTGCTGCCTTATCCTCAGTAACATTTCAACCTCTGCTTCGTCCCAACTTCAGGGCACGGAGAGCGACTGAACGCTGAGCTAATCTGAAATCGCTATCCGCTTTGTAATTCGCCCTAATATTTGGATATTTTCTGCCAAATACAGTATCGATTAAGCTACCTACTTCTGTTTGCGAACGCAGCAGGTGAGGGCTGAACAATCACCTGAGTAGTACAAATGAAGGCAAGAGTGATTCAAACTGGTGTGCGACATCTTAAGAGCTTGCATCCTTTGGCCTTTCGCTGCGGTATGTTGCTTAGTTTATTTGTGCTCGCCGCGTGCAGCTCTCAGCGCGAAGCAGCACTTGAGCAAGTGCAGCTCCTCACTCCCGCGTCCTACTCCAGCGCAGCCCCTAGTAGCGAGGAATCAAGCGCCTACCAATGGTGGCAGAACTTCTCCGATGAAAGGCTGAATCGGTATTTGGAGCAAGCGTTAGAAAACAACTTAGAGCTAAAACAGGGCTTTGAGCAGCTCGCCCAGGCGTATGCACAAGGGCGTGCAACTGATGCCGCTCTTTTCCCCCAGCTTAGTGCGGTGTTCGGCGTTGAGCGAAGAAGGAATAATGTAACTGCGTTTTCTCGATCATTTACAAACCTTGGAGCTGAGGAAGGAAGCTCCTCCCCTGGAGGAGTGACCACCACGACCTACCGCGCGTCTATTCCACTGCGTTGGGAGATCGATATCTGGGGTAAACTCTTAGCAGCAAGCGATGCCGCAGCGTTAGCCGCTCAGGCAAGCGCTGAGCGTGTAGAAGCAATCTCACTCAGCGTTGCCTCTCAAACAGTTGATACGTACTACCAGGCAGTAGAGCAATGTTTACGCATTCGCTTGCTTGATCAGACTATTGAAGCTGATCAACAATTCTATCAATTGATCCAAAAGCGCTACAGAAGTGGAGTGGCCGATGCACTAGATTTTTATCAGGCAGGCCAAAATCTCGCGGCGAGGAAATCAGAAAAGCCCCAGTTCTTACTCGAACTCCGACGCTCACTCTCGAGTCTTTCGGTTTTACTCGGGGAGTATCCGGCACAACGTGAGTTTTGCTCTGCCAGCGCACTTCCGCAATCTCTACAGCCCATACCCGTAGGAGTGCCCGCAGACTTGCTTCAGCTTCGGCCCGATGTCAAGGAGGCGTTTTATCAACTGTATGCGGCGGACAAACAACTCGCGGTCGCCTTTCGAGATCGCCTCCCTTCTCTAGTATTGACGGGGAGTGGTGGCTACGAGGATCTAGACTTTGATCGCCTATTTCGTCCAGAGACTCTTGTCTGGCGCCTTGTCGGTGAGGCGACGCAAACGCTTTTTGATGGCGGCCGAAAGGCTGCCGAAGTGGAATTACAGCAAGCAATTGTAGCTGAACGCGGAGCGGCCTACACCCAGACCGTGCTTGTTGCATTTCAGGAAGTGGAGGATGCACTGGGCGGCGCTGAGTTGCTCGCTGAACAAGTTGCCTTGCTTGAGGCGCGAGTGCAATCGGCTCGACGAACCAAGGGGTACTCCATGCAACAGTACGTGCAAGGCTTGAGTAACTATCTTTCTGTGCTCGACGCGCAACGTTCACTCTACTTGGCGGAACGAGAGTTGTTGCTCGCACAGAGAGCCAGGGTTTCAAATCACGTCGATTTAGCGAGAGCGGTTGGATTTGCTTGGCAAGAGGAGCGTCTACAACAGAGGTTTTTAAAGCGACGGGTGAACGAGGAGACGGAGTCAGATGATGCGTGAGTTTTTAAAAGAAAAGCGGAAGGTGCTGATGCCCCTCG
>CAYGNZ010000092.1:0-9249 GCA_964351345.1 uncultured Bdellovibrionales bacterium
TTGCTCCTCTTGCTCCATAGCTTGTCATTATATACTGCTCCCATTATAAATTACGGCTTTTTAACTCCTGTTCGAGGAGCAGTATATTTTTCTCCCGCTGGCGCTCGGCAATACTCATCTCCTTTTCAGTTCGGCCAATGGCCGAAATTTATATTGTGATGACTATACTGAGCCCAGAACAAATTTCGGGTTTTTACTCTTTAAACCGATACCCTACCCCTCGTACAGTTTCAATATATGAACCATACTCTCCAAGCTTTTTGCGCAGTCCCACGATTTGCACATCGACCGCACGATCGGTTACCGCGTAGTCTTCTCCCTTCACCGCATCAACTATTTGATAGCGGGTAAAAACCCAGCCCGGATGTCGCGCTAAGAAATGCAATATTCGAAACTCAGTGAGCGTAAGTTGCACCGGCGAATCAGCGAGCAGCACTTCAAATCTTCCCGGATTGATTCTCAGCTCATGAACGGAAACGGAAGCGGAATCATCAATCGGTGCCTCACTCGAACGCCGAAGCGCTGCCCTCGCACGGGCAACTAGAATCTTTGGGCTAAACGGCTTTGTAATGTAATCGTCAGCGCCGAGTTCCAGACCGCGAACGATATCGCTCTCTTCGCCTTTGGCTGAAATCATTATTATCGGAATGGACTTGGTTTTATGATCTGCCGTGAGCATTTTGCATACTTCCAAACCGTCCACTCCAGGCAGCATCAAATCGAGCACCACAAGGTCAGGAAGTTTTTTTTGCGCAACAATCAATCCCTCCTCGCCGGAAGTGACCCCGGTGACGGTATGTCCGTTCTTCTCTAAATTGTAACGAACCAATTCAAGGATATCTTCCTCGTCTTCAATTACGAGGACATGGGAATTCGTCATAAACGAGAGCACTCCAAATGTGTTTCTCTGGCGGGCCGCTGAATGTACTAGGATACGTACATCAGTCACCTCAGGCCTAGTAGCAATGCGCAATCAATAGCACGTTTATGCACTAGTTCAAGACCGAAAAGAGGGCGTATCACAGAAACGTGATAGCCGAGCGGACGAAGTGCGCGTAGGCCTCTGGAAAAAGCGAGGAAAAACGGTTTTGTTAGAATTCTGTTAGTGCGTAAGCCTGTCGAGTTCTTCAGTAAGCTCCACATTCGCAAACAGCGGCTGACGAGTTGAGAACTCTTGATCTACTTCGTGCCAATGCGTAATTGCGGACTCACCTACTCTCCAACACAGAAACACTATTCTGTCAGTAAACAAACAGGGGAAATCGATCTGACCCTTGTCGATACTCTTACACTCAACACCAAGCTCACTGAAAAAACAGAGGCTTTCCTCAACCTGGAAAAAGAGATCTCGAATGCCCTCATCTGCCAAACAAACTTCCCGAAGCCGAGCATCATCTACCGGCATATTGTTCTCCGCGGCACACTGTTCAAACCGCTCTCTGAGATATTTGTATTTTGGTTGAAGTTGCTGCATCTCCCGCTGCAGGATGGGCAGAAGTGCATGGGCTTGGGTGGGAGTGAAGGTCTTCATGATCATCTCCTCAATAAAGAAAGTATCCTCTTACCGCCACAACGGCTCAATTCATCTCGCCCTCACGAGAATGTTGATTTAGAAGGATTACTGCGTTCGACAGTTACTCAGTACTATAGAGCGCGCCGAGGTATCCGCCAAGGAAAATTCTAAGTCAGACTCGAACCACCATTCGAGATCGTTCCACACAACTGAGACGGGGTCGAGGTTCTAGGCCTCAGGGTAGTCCGGCAAGAGGGACCAGAGGTACTGATGAATGTTTCGCAGAGTTTCTACAATTGGCTCATTTTCAATAACGACACCAACCATTTCCTCTCGCGTTGAAGTAAGCGCAACCTTGCTACCGAAGACCGTTATTTCTGCCGGAATGCGAACCCCCTCCAGCATCTTCACTTGTCTTTTGCTCGCGCTTCGTTTTTTCAACTCTCGATCTGAGACTTCAGACTTAACCGCGATGGCGTTCCACCATATCCCCTTCTCTTCGCGACGCTCGATGAATTTTTTCACCCAGTAGCGCATGTCTTCGTCATAGCTACTCCAACTATACTGAAGATCGACAAGAGAATACATTTGGGCATCTTTCGTTCGAAGAATATCCTCCCAAATATCCTGAATCCCCTGCTTGCCTTGAAAAAAACGAACCTTGGGCTTTTTCGAGAGTGGCCCACGCAAATTCTCTAACGCGGGCACCACTCGCTCAAGTCTTGTTTTCTTCGCCGCGAGATCTTCAAGTTGATTATTTATCATCCCCACGAGCGACTCGGGTGGACAACAATTAAAGTGACGAACGCTATTTTTTACGATCTCTTGAATAATGCCTTTTTGTTGAAGCGCCGCAAGGATATTGTAGGTATGGCTACGTTTCAAACCGGCACGCTCAGCGATCACGCTTGCTGGCCGAGGTCCGAGCGCAAGAGAGGCACGGTAAATCGCGACCTCGGCTTCACTTAGTCCAAGCCCTGCGAGTGCGGTTGTTACCTCATCTTTAGCCTTCTGCATGGTGTCGTCGGTGTCCTCGTTTAAGGGACGTGTCAGAAAAGAGATTGTTCAGCGAGCGCACGTTCCCGAGAATGTTCACCTCAAACCTATAACTCGGAAGTCTAAAAACTGTCTATCAAGACTTTTTCTGTTCCGCGTCCTGGAAACAGAACGGCGCGTAGCCATAGTGCACGGTAATTTCCTCGCCTTTCGCAATATCTCGTTTTGCCACAAAGACATATTTGCGAGCCTCCTTTTTATAGGAAACCGCGTTAAAATCATCCGAATGATTGTAGAGGTTCCCATAGCCAAGGAGCAAGGCCTCCTTTTTGCCCTTGTACCACCAGAGATAGTCGTCAAAAATAGTAACCACGGCAGTGCGATAGAAGCGCTTGAGGAAACTCCATTTCAATCGCTTATCGTATTTGAGCAATACCGTCGGACAACACTCTATCATCTCGCCTTCTTTGATATCCTCAACTGCGATCACGCCAAGGTCTTTTCCTTCAATAGGGACAAGCTGAATTTTGGGAGAGATAAAAAACTCAGGGCTACTCTCCTGGGGATCATAGCGAACAGCTACAGTATTAGTTTGAAAACTCACGGAGCACCACCAGTCCAAAAATGATAAAAACAAGACTAATAATAAATCTCGAACGACGAGCAAACGTAGGGGAGATTTTTACGGCTACTCGGTTCAACACGAAAAGAAAGATTGAATACCACAGCACATCGCCAATAACGATACCAGCAAAAATGAGATAGAAATTCCAGGGGCCTAAGCCCGAGGACCCGTAGTTTTCGGCCATACGGGCGACACCTATCCAGTAGGCGACGTACGCCGGATTTGAACCCAACAGCAAGCCAACAAAGAAGTCTTTTACACAAGTCGCCGTCGCGCCATTTTTGGAATCCTCGTATTCAAGCTCCACGTCGCGCGACAGAGAGAGTAAACCTGCAATTCCGATGGCAAGTAAGCCAGCACCTGCAGCGAGACCAACCATGAAAGAATAATCTGATTCTTTGATCCAGAGCGTATAGCCCCAGAATGCTAAGGAGGCATAGAACGCATCGAGAAAGATCAAACCGACAATAAACGAAAGAATATTACGAAGCGGTTTGGCAGGAGGAAGCATAGAATGGGCCAGCCACAAATTTGTGGGTCCAATGGGAAGTGCGGTGACTAAGCCCGCAAGCATTCCAACGCCAAAAAGTACGAGTATATCGAACATAGACTTCGGTGGGCTGCTATTGCCGAACGCGTACTTGGAGACCAGCCAGCTGACCACACGAAATGCAAATCAAATCTGAACCGAGGAAGCGAAAATTCAGTTTAGCTGAAACTACTGTCATCGCAGCGTGCCTTAGGGATCAACTTCGATACGTTTCCCCTCAAGCTTGTCTCGCTCGAAGTTCAGTTCACCATCAAGCACTCGCTCAAGAATCCCTTGGCGATATAACAGGATATAACGCAAGTCGCCGGCCAAATCCCAATACTTCACTTCGCCGTTAAGCTTCCCGTCGATGTAGGTACCTTCAAACTTTTTCAAGTTATCTCGATACCACACCTGACGCACGCCGCTGCGTTTGCCGTTGACGAAATGAGCTTCCTCCATTACCTCCTCAGGCGTGTGCCATTTTAGATACACACCGTGCTTCAAATCTCCTTCGTACTCAATGAGTTCACGTCGCTTTCCATACTCGTCAAAAAACGTGCTCGCTCCCTCCTTCTTCCCTTGCTTCCAGTTCACGAGCGATTCTAGTTGACCGTTTTCATGCCAGCTTCGCGCAATCCCATCTGCTCGGCCCGGACTCGCGAAAATAGTTCGCGTTTTCTTTGCACCACTGTCATAAAACTCTTCCCAAACACCAATCGGCAAACCAGCCCGATACTCTCCCTTCGCAAGAAGTTTTCCGCGACGGCTCCAGATACTACTTAGGCCGTTTTTTGTACCGTTTGCATACAGTGTCTCTTCTTTCTTCTTCCCTCCGGGATAAAAAATCTTCCACAGCCCATGCCGTTTACCCGACTTGTATCCACCCAGCGTATGAAGATCACCTGAGTCATAAAATGTTCGCCAAAGTCCATCTTGAATAAACTCACTTGCCTTGGTGTATTTTCTGCAACCATGCCCAGCTTCATCTTCTACGTACTGAAATCCCTGGGCACAGAACTCATCAGCCCAAACAAGCGAAGTGCTCACTAGAATTAAGAAAATACCGCCCACTCTGCCGAATGCATGAAGCTGTCGTTGAATCGTATCTCGCGGTAACAAAGCTTTGGCTCTCCTGATTTTTTGATTGCGCATCTTCCGGGCGATGATAGCCCATACCTTTTGCACTAGTGTGGCATTTTCAGCCGATTCAGACTCATGAAAAATATTTTAGGACGCATAACCTCCCTGCTTCTCCTCGGATACGCTCTGATTAGTTTGCACCTACTTGCTTCGGCAAAACCTATTCGCGCGCTCGGGTCCACGTTGCAGAATTTCTCTCAACTACCCGCATTCCGCTCCCCACCGACTCCCAGTCAATCGCTCCTTGCGTACTCTCCGTTGAGATATCTTGCCATTCCCCGTCTACGTGGGAGTTCTTGGGCAGTGAGGGGATAACCCTTTTATTTCATGCACTTAACTCGGAGAGAAGAGAACGCCAGTTTACTGCTCGCGTGAATTTGCCGCGCGGAGTTGACAAACTTTCAAAAAGCATTAAATTACTGCGCTATTCTGACGATACTAACAGGTAAGACCTTTGACTTACCCTAAGCGATGAAGAGTAGCTCTGATTCTATGAAACAAGAAGAAAAGTTTTATACGCTTGAGTGGACGAAACAACTTCTCGAATGGGAATCAGCAAGCGCTTCCGCCAAAGAATGGTGGGAAGAGCTCGAAGCAATTAATGAAGATCGAGTTGACCTCGTGCTTGAACTTGCAAGCGAGCTTTTAACTAGGCAAGCCACCATCGATGATTTCTACATGGCGTGCTCCTATAGCAATCGTGAAGGAGTCAAGGAGAATCTACACTTCCTTGACACCATGCGTCAGGACGACTCTTCTATTCAGGATGGCAGTTTTCAAAAAGTCTACGCAGAAGAAGAGAATTCCTCAGAAGTCGAAGAGAAATCTTACCTGCACTAAATCGCAAGCACGACGTTCAGCGTTCAATTAATTTGGCTCGGAAATTTCTTCATCTTCGGACGAAGAACTACCGAGCGTTGGTATGCGCTTACCGTGCGGGTCCTTCGGTGGATGTTCCATACCTGAGGATAGTTTTTGGCTCAAATCTGAATCAGTGAAATGCTCTAGCTCCGTGGCTCTGTCATGCACATGGTCTGCACGCAGACCGATTTCTTCGACAAGATACGTCTCCCAAAGCCGATGAGAACGAACGAGACTCTCTGCTTGCTGACGTCCAAGTTCAGTCAAGCGCCAGCCCCTATCAAGAGCAACAATTTTGCCCTCAACTCGAAGAGCTCTGATGGCAAAATACGCCAGCAGTCCTCCGCCAACGCCTTGTCTTAAATCAATCGTCTGATCCGTCCTACCCCCATCTCCCTGCAACTCCTCAAGACGATAAAGCAATCCTAACGCATCCTCCTTTCTCACCTGTAGCGACAGACGAAATCGGCGCAAGGAATTGGCAATGATGCCGTAACGAGGAGCAAGAAAGACCGCTGCAAGCAATACTACTCCTGATAGACTGGCGATCATCACGGCTCCATTGAGTGCAAAAGGAATGTTAAAAGCGCTCAGCCCAAACGCAGCCAGTAGGTAACCGCCTATGGCCACGCCACTTGAAATCAGTACACTGAGAAAAAGTTGCCCACGCATGGAATCAGTTAACATACGGGCCGTTGCGGGCGGGCATATCAGCATGGCAATCACTAAAATAGAACCCACTGCTTCAAACGAAGCGACTACCGTCGCCGCCACAAGCACCATCAACAGAATATGAAGTTTATTCGCGCTAAATCCTAAGGAGGAACTGAGGGCAGGATCAAATGCCGAGAGAACAAGCTCCTTGTAAAACAAGACAATCACCAAAAGGCAGGAAACAAAGATTGAAAAACTTCTCCAGACTTCAGACGGCAGACCTTGGAACACCTCACGCAAGCCCACGCTCACTCTGTCGCCCGGTACGTGAAGAAAAATACTTTCAAGCTGCCCATGAAGAAGACAATCAGCATCCAGATCAACTCCTCGAAGCTCTCCTTGTTCAATGAGCAGCACGCCGAGCGCAAAAAATATACTAAACACCACACCCATCGATGCCCCGCTCTCAAGTCGCCCGAGTTTTCTTACAAGTTCAACGAGTAGGGTCGTGAGCACTCCAGCGCAGGCCGCACCGAGCACAATCGGTAAGGTCGCTCGGCTCCCCGAAATAAGAAAGCCCACGACAATCCCCGGCAATACCGAATGAGAAATTGCATCGCCCATGAGACTTAACTTACGAACCAATAGGAAGCTCCCGACCAAAGCGCAGGCACTTGCTGCAAACAAAGCGGTAAGCATGGGGGCGAGATCGATTCTCAGAAATTCATCCAGTGAAATACTGATCACGATGTTTCCTCAGGGCCTTGCACGGCAAAGGGTAGTTCGATTGGATGAGGACTCTCTAAGTCTCCTTGAGTCTTTATTTTCGCTTCAAGCTCGGAAACAATTCGAGGAGAAAGCACGTGCTCAACAAGATCGGCTGAATAATCAACATGGGTCACATCTACATTGCCATACTGCAGCACATACTCCTCCCAGAGACGATGATTTCTCGTAAGCTGTGCCGCCCGGGCGAAGCCTTTCTCACTGAGAGTTGATGAGTGTGTATCGCTCTGTGTCATGTAACCGCGTCGCTTCAGCAACCACATAAACATCCTGCGATACAGACCACCCCAGGCGTGAAGGAGATGGATTTCTGCATGCGGTATTCTCATCCCTCCCTCCCCGCGAATTTCCAGGTACTCATAAAAACTTCGTAGGAGATGCTCCTCCGTCACACGCATCCGTAGTGCCGTCGCGCGAAATACGCTAGCCAGTACTCCGCGTTCTGGCGCGAAGAGAAAGCTAAATACAAAAAGGCTGCCCGCCGTAAGCACAATTACAGCACCGGCAGGAGCATGGGGGAAAAGAGAGGAAATGAGGGCGCCAAAATAGCCGCTTGCACCGCCAATCAGGGCGCTCACCCCCAGCATTAACGACAATCGTTCGGTCCAAAACCTTGCCGCTGCCGCCGGGACAATCAACAATGCGACGATAAGAATCACACCAACTGACTGCAAACCCAAAACGGTGACCACAACGATCTGCCCCATCATGGCAAGGTCAATCAAATTCACTGGCCATCCCTGGGTCCGAGCGAACTCGACATCAAAACAGACCATGCCGAACTCTTTAAATAGCAGCACCGTTGCCACACAGGCAGCTGCAGCTAAGAGAGCGAGGAGCACTGCGTCATTTTTACTCATCGCCGCAGTTTGACCGTAGATAAAATGAGACAAGCCTCCAGCCGAGCCGCTATCAATATTTTGTACAAGACTCAGCAACACGATACCGATACCAAAAAACACACTCAGCACCGCTCCGATTGCAACCTCTTCTCCCAAACGAGTGTTCTGCACGAGAAACTGCACACAAAGCACCCCAAGAATTGCAGTCGTACTCGCACCGAGAAGAAGAATCGCGAGATTCTTGCTGCCATCCCCGAGAAAGACAGTTGCAAGAAAAGCCAGCGCGAGACCGGGCAAGGTGCTATGCGCAAGGGCATCACCCATCAGCGCTCGTTTCCGTAATAAAGAGAAGGTGCCTGCGAGCCCAGCGGAAACACCGAGAAGGGTCGTCCCTGTTACCACAATCGCTGAGTTAAAGCCTGCTCGTAACAAAGCAGTGTCGAGAACGCGGGCAATGTCTGGCGAGCTGAAGAAATCTGCCATCCTACTCAAACTCCTCGTGTCTTCATGGCGATCGCTTGAGATACCTCATCGAGCAGGGTTAGACGTCCACCATAGGTCTTCTTCAGATTCTCCTCGGTAAACTCTTCTGCAATTGTTCCTGCACTTATCACCCTCGTGTTGAGCAATAGTACATGGTCAAAGTATTCGGGCACGGTCACCAAGTCGTGATGAACGCACAGAACTGTTTTCCCGGCTGCCTTGAGCGACCGAAGGATTTCTACAATCGCCTTTTCTGTGGCCGCGTCAACGCCCGCGAAAGGCTCGTCCATCACATAGAGTTCAGCTTGCTGTGCAAGCGCACGGGCCAGAAATACTCTTTGCTGTTGTCCCCCAGAGAGTTGATTGATTTGCCGACCTGCAAACTCCTGCATCCCTACTTGCTCCAAGCACTCGTAGGCGCGCTGTCGCTCTCGCCTCCCGACTCTTCGAAACCATCCCAGCTCCCCGTAGAGTCCCATGGCAACAACTTCGAGCGCAGAAATAGGAAAATCCCAATCAACCGATTCTCTTTGCGGCACATAGCCGATTTTCTTTCGCACGTCTGAATAGGGAGATCCCCAGAATTCAATGGTCCCTGAGGCGAGTGGCAATAAGCCCAAGCATGCCTTGATAAACGTCGTCTTCCCTGCGCCATTTGGCCCGACGATAGCGACAAGGGCCTCGCGAGGAGCATCGTAGTCCACGTCCCAAAGGACCGGTCGGCGATGATAGGCAACGGTCATCGCATGCACCGCCATCGTACTTGTCGGACAGTGCTCAGGAAGTTCAGAGAGAGACTCCGTAGCCCCTTTTGGAT
>CAYGNZ010000092.1:9259-10435 GCA_964351345.1 uncultured Bdellovibrionales bacterium
TGCTGTCGCCACTCCATTTTCGATTTTAAAACGATCTGGCTCGGACGGGGAAATCTCACCGCCTAGCGCAAGGGTTATTGTTCTCACGTTGTGTTCAAGCATTCCCAGATACGTACCCTCTTTTGTTCCCGCACTTCCCATTGCATCAGAGAACAACTCTCCACCAATACGAACAGTATGTCCTTGGGCTGCCGCTCCTTCGATAAGAGCCTTCACGTTCCTCTCAGAGACGGTCGATTCGACAAATACTGCGGGAATTTTTCGCTCGGTAAGTAAGCTCACGATTCTCTCAATATCTCTAATCCCCGCCTC
The DNA here is from genome assembly GCA_964351345.1 of uncultured Bdellovibrionales bacterium. Taxonomy (GTDB): domain Bacteria; phylum Bdellovibrionota_C; class UBA2361; order SZUA-149; family SZUA-149; genus SZUA-149. The sequence continues at coordinate 9,572 of CAYGNZ010000092.1, forward strand.
GGACTCAGTGCTGAGCCCCTGAATTCCAACGACTTGATACTGGTAACGCCGACCAAAGTAATTGAACGCATCATGAGCCGTGACCAGCACTCGTGATTTTTCAGGGACAGTGGCAAGAAGATTCGCCGAATACGAATCAAGCGCAAGGAGTTTTTCACGATACGTGGAAGCCCTCTTTGTAATTTCATCTGCCGATGCCGGGAATTTTTGCACAAGGGCATCACGCACGACCGTGACGACTTCAGACCAGATTAGGGGATTCATCCAAATGTGAGGATCAGGATGTCCTTCCAAGCCTGCTGGAGACTGTAGCAGAGCAGGATCGATCAGGTCAGCTACCGCAAACACAGACTTTCCTGCTGCCCGTAATCGAGAAAATGACTGTGTCATCTTCCCCTCAAGCATTGCACCATTGAAAAAAATCACATCGGCCTTGTTGAGTAGGGCGATATCACTTCGCGTCGGCTTGTAGAGATGAGGATCAATACCGGGACCCATCAATCCAACAACATTGGCCCTCTCACCAACGACTTCCTGCACGGTATCTGCGAGCATGCTTGTGCTGGCGACAATGAAGGTATCCTCACCTGAACCGGTAACCTCGGCGCTTGGCGGAGCCTCGCAGGCGAGGAGGAGTGACAAGCTAAGGATAGTGATTAGAACTCTAGACATAGAATACTCAATGCTCCTTTTGCGTCTGCACCGCACTCAGGGTTTGCTACGCTTGACGTAAGGCAATATGTAGCATAGGCTACATATTCTCCCTTAAACGATATAGGAGCCCTAAGACCACGTCAAGCAGGCTCTCAAGAGCAAACCAAATGGAGGCGAGTTAACGTTGAGTGATCTCAAGAGAAAATCCAG
>CAYGNZ010000093.1:0-10350 GCA_964351345.1 uncultured Bdellovibrionales bacterium
GCGACGGGTTTTCTTGCGAAGCCACCGAAGAAGCTTCATCTACAAAAGGAGTTAGAGCGTGCGAAGCGAATTCTTCGAGCCAAGGCTTCACCTCGACTTTGTGCCCCTGAAGAAGCTGAATTGGTCGAAGAGGCAATACGTCGAAGCCGTATACTGTAACAAACTCTCCGAAAGATCGGACCACGAGAGTGTCGTACTACGAAACTTCTGAGGATTTTGAATGACGAACTCCATTCGGGCATTCTTTGCCATTTTGAAAGGACTTCAGCTTTGTCTCTCAAAGCCTGCGGTTCGACGTCTTGCAGTCGTGCCTTGGATTATTGGTGCCTTATGTTACGTAGCATCGATAGTGGGTGCCTACCATGCGCACCCCTTGCTCCTTGAGTGGGCGGTTGGTGATCCTGAAGGTTTTTGGCGAACACTACTATTTTGGCTCGCGTATATCAGCTTTGCCGTAATCTTACTTCTCGTGACCCTGATCGTTACCATGACCTTGGTTATGGTTTGTACGAGTGTCTTTCAAACCGCGATTGTGCAGAGAGTGTTAGCTGAACTTGGGCATCCCTTTCCTGAGGAGGAATCTGGTGTCAAAGGCTTGGTGAAGGAAACAAGCCGAACCATAGTCGTCGAAATTGCCAAGCTCCTTTGGCTTCTTCCACTGATGTGTATTGTGCTCGTAATCGGTTTCGTTCCGTTGCTCACGCCCTTTGCGCTGATCCTCGGTGCCTGGCTGCTTGCCTATCAATTCATCGACATCGTGCTTGATGTCTACCGAATACGAGCAGGGGGGCGATTTCGTTTTGCAAAGCAACACTCATTCTTACTGGTGGTTTTTGGCCTCTCCCTGTCGATTTGCTGGGCAGTCCCCTTCCTCGGCATCCTGCTACCTCCAGCAGCAGTAGCCGGCGCTACGTGGTTGCTCTCTGAGTCGGCTCTGGTGCCGGAAATCGAGCTCAAAAACGCTAAAACATAAGAAATATCAGTTATTTCAAGCCCTTACCCTTCTCGCTGATATTCACTGCTTCTTAAGCCCTCAGCAAAATCTGTCGATACACACTTGAGGCATTGTGCAGGGCACTGTCCTCGTCTGATTTTTCTAGAGATTTTTTGATGAGCGACTCCGAGAAAACCTTATCCTCAGCAGACTCTTCAGTTGAGGAACAACTCATTGCGTCTCCAAACGAGCAGGCTTCTTTTGAAGATGAACTCGATGCCTTTGATCTCCTTGGCGCCAACCCCGAGGAGCAGACTGCCGTTGTTCCCGAAACCGACTTAGCCTCAACAGCTCGTGCGTTTAACACAAGGATTCGCGAACGGAAAAAGGCGCAAGAGCAAGCACTTGATGAGGCAGAGAAAGCTGCGCATGTGCGACATGGCACTATGATTAAGGCTCTTGTGCGTATTCGCAAATCACTGCGTGAAGTAATTCGGATCGATCTCGGCGAGCGCTTTTCGTTTTTTCTTCAAGCTGATGACTGGCAAGGCTGGCCTCGACTTGCAATACGATTACAAGATCAAGACTTACCAGAAGAAGAGTATCCCAGCCTTGTGGTCACTGCGCACGACAGGCAGGCAAAAGGCATGATTGAAATCCTTTACGATCAAAATCTCTCGGCCAGCCAAATATCCTTACTACGCGAGCAAGATCTTCAACGGCTACCAAAATTGTTGCGCAAGTGCGTAAGAACCTACCTCGATACAATCGCAGACATCGTCCTTGAGGTAGAAAGTCAAGTCGAGGACACCACGACGAACAATTTCCTTGCGAACAAAGACAGTAAAGAGTTTGAAGAAACGAAGAAAGAGCCCGAAGTCGACAAGTCCCTACAGGTCAATCTTTTTGAAGAAGACTATGGTGGTGATGATGTGCTTGAGGCCTTGCCTAAAGTCGAGGACGTCGACGCGCTTTCCTCCTCGTTTAACTTCGACTTTGAAGAGTAGTCTTCCGCCTCAGTTTCCTGCTCTTCTGCCCCTTCTGCCTCTTCATCCTCAGCCATCTCATTCATGATATCCTCAATGACTTCTTCCGGTCGATCGAGCTGTTGCGGCGTCCAATCATTTTCCCATGAAGAGGAGTAGCGATCATACTCTGAGTTTTTAGACTTCTTCACACGCGCGAGATTCCGTCGGGGGCGTAGCTCTCCAGCATTGCTCCAACCCGAGACAATGCCATCGGTAAAGAGAATGAGGGAACGACCGTAGGTCCAGGTTTCTTTGCCGGTAGTCTCAACATCTCCTTTTGTCGAGTCTGGCTTCCCGATTAGCTCAAGCACCTGTTCTCGCTTCATACCCTTGAGCGTAGCGATGTCCTGATCTTTCTTAAAAATTTCCTGGCTGAGCACTTCACTGCACAGCGCTGTGTTGAGAACAAGAAAAAGTAAGAAGAATACGATTTTCACAAAATCAGACTCGTTAAGACCAGCGCCCAAATAGTATTGAAAGTGAGAGTCTTATAGTAATCTCATAGTCGTAGTATGAAAACTAGGATAGTTAGAATAATCGCTTAACCTTTATTTAATAGGCGCCTGCTGCGTATTTCGTGAATGCTTGCTATAAGCCCCTAACACTCTACACTTCGCTTTTTTATAAGCTGTCGAGAAACCCCCGGCACAGCTACTATCACTATTGCCTGCAGGAATTGTTAACGCTCAGCAACGTTCATTGATGGATATCGCTAAACATTCTATGGATTTCTCTTCCTTTAAGCGACGTGCGTTGCAGTGGGAATCCTATCAAAAATTCTGCCACCCTGCGTTTTTACTCTACGGGTTTAGCGCAGCACTTTCGATCGCGCTGTCTCAGATAATTCTCGTATCAGTAATCGTCTATTGGATCGTACTGCAGTGTTCCCGCGGTAGCTCGTTATCAAAGCAACAAGATGGCCTCCGTCGCTCACTCTCGCTCTACGGTATCCCCGTACTCATTTGGATAATCCTGGCCGCATTTTCTTGCATCGTCGGATTAGATCCCGCTCGCTCTTTTGTTGAGCTGTATAAAACAGCGCTCTACATGTTGCTTCCTTTTGCTGTTGCAAGCGCACTACTTCCCCTCTCGCTTTCCGATGAAGAGGTACTCCACCGCATTTTTCTGTACGGTCGAAATTTTTTAATTGGAAGCAGCATCGCTTCGATTCATACAATTCTTTCTACCGCTCGTGGAGTTGAATTGCCTATTGGTGTCCCTGGGGGCCTTACCGAAGCTGGACAACTCGTACTTTTTATACCGCTTGCCCTGTTTGCAGTATTCGAGATGAAGGCGGTCACGCAGCTCTCGAAACTGCACTATGCGGTATTTGCGCTCTTCAGCATTTGTTTGCTTCTCTTTGCATGGCCACAAGTAGGAGCATTGGTATTCTCTGATTCTCAGTTTTTCATCGTGCAATGCATCACTGGCTTAGTCGTTTTGCTTATCGCGAGCTACAGCGCATGGCAGTTAAAAACAGATAGCCACCCTACTCCATCAGCCGCGTTGCTGCGGATTACCTTGGTAGTGACCGCTTTTCTTTTTGCTGCCCTTCTCTTTAATTTAAAACGCGGACCTTGGGCGGCAGTTATTGTAGAGCTTTGCCTTATTGGGTTGTTTTTCTCACGTCGGTTACTCTTTGCTAGTATTGGCAGCTCTCTTTTGCTCTTGTTCACTGTTGAACCGATACGTGCTCGTGTTTCCTCTCTCCTTGACCATTTCTTGATTCATGGAGGTCGTAGCAGTATGTGGTCCCTGGGTGTTGAAATGTCAGGTCGCTTCCCGCTCGGGGTCGGACTTGATAACGCGCGCTACATGCGCAAACTCGATCCGACGATGCCTGAAACGCATCTCCATATGCATAACAACTTCATTAACGTCGCAGTGGAAACCGGTTTTTTAGGCCTCGCCGTCTATCTATGGTGGAATATACTGATGATCACCCTAGGCGTGAAGCTTTGGAACTACTCTCGCACTCTAGAGCAACCAGTAAAACGGCAAGCCGGAAGACTTGCCGCATTTTTCGCGATGACGCTGCTTGCCTGGCAAGTTTCAGGTTTAGTTGAATACAACTTTGGTGACGGTGAAATTAGGCTCGTGGTGCTGTTTGTTATGGGCGTGTTACTCGCGCTGAGTAGGTTCTTTAGCACTGAGGTGGCGCGTCAGTCAGAATAGCGTGTGTGCGCTAGCTTCTATCACCCATCAGGAGCGTACCAAGCACCCCTCCCTCACCTACAGATTTACCACCACCTTTTGGCATTGCCTGATACACACGGTCCGCCAGTCGGCTAAACGGAAGAGATTGTAAATACACATCCCCCGGGCCGCTGAGTTTCGCAAAAAACAGGCCTTCTCCACCAAAGAGCGCGGATTTGACGTTACCAACATATTGGATGTCGTAGGAAACGGACTCCTGAAAAGCAACGATACATCCCGTATCCACCTTCAGTGATTCACCAGCGGCGAGAGTTTTTTTACATATTGTGCCACCTGCATGAACAAACGCGAGGCCATCACCTGAAATTTTTTGCAGGATAAAGCCCTCTCCCCCGAAGAATCCACTTCCAATTTTTTTAGTAAACGCGACATTGACATCAATGCCCATCGCCGAGCAGAGATAGGAGTCTTTTTGACAAAGCATGCTTCCGCTGACTGACAAATCAAGAGGAATGATTTTTCCTGGATAGGGGGCGGCGAAGGCAACATGCTGCTTTCCTTTCGCTCCTGCGTGGGTATAGGTGGTGAGGAATAAACTCTCCCCCGTGACAAAACGCTTTCCCGCAGAGAGAAGTTTGTCAAAGACGCCACTGCCGGAATTGGGTCCGCCAAACTGAGAGTCCATTTCCACCTCTCCCCCCATGTACATCATCGCACCGGCTTCGGAGACGACGGTCTCTTGGGGATCGAGCTCAATTTCCACATACTGCAAATCATCGCCGAATACTTGGTATTCTACCTGATGGGCCATCACTCTCCCTCTCTATTTCCCGACACAGGTTGCGCCAGCAACGTGTGCACAAAGATGCTTCTCAGAGCCTGTCGTCGTTTACGACAAATTGCGAATGTCTTTACGCAGGACACTCTCGATTTCCTTCAAGCCGTCTTCTATCGTCGCGCTGTTTGACTTCCAATCGAGCTTGGCTACACCAGCTCGCAGAGAATCGAGCGACATTCCGTTTGTAGTAACCAAAGGACTTGTTTGGTAACTGCCCCCGCGCTTTTCGTACGCATCAAGCAAATCCTTTCGACGAAGAATTAGTGACTGAATGTTGCGTAACTGCTGACTGAACTTTTGCTGCAATCGTTTTGCCGCAGGAGTTGAGGCGACCGTTATCGGCGAAGACGTTACCTTACGAGGTGAAGGGGTTGGTCTTTTCAAGGCAGCGCGTCCTAGAATCTCTTTATTCTCCTCACGTGCCTCATCGAGTTCTTGGTCAAGCGCGGCTAACTGCTCTTGCGCTTGCTCTAACTCGGCATTCCGCGCTGAAAGCTCCGTTTCCAAAGTTTTCGTCACACTTGATTGCTCAGCAAGTTTCGCCTGCATTTGGACGATACTCTTTTCCGCTTTTCCAAGTGACTTGCGCTGACTCGCGACGCGCTCTTTACTAGGTCCACTCATTAACTCTTGTTGGAGGCGCTGTACTTGATTCCAGAGAGGGTTTTTCTCCGAGTTGTAATCACAAGTCTCAACTTCAACTTTTTGCGGCTGTGGGCAGTCAAGTTTAGTCAGTCGAGTGTTTGAGCTATGATTTGCTTGCTGCAATTTGCTCTCAAGTGCTGCAACTTTTAGATAGAGGTTACTGACAAGCTCATTGCAATTCGGCGGGTCGCTTTGCACAGGCTTTGCGATCTTTGCAGATTTAATGAGGTTCTTCTCTTGTACCTCAAGTCCGGAATCAATACTCTCCCCGCCTTTGAGTCGCGAAATGGTTCGTGCCTGATCCTTGATCTCGTTTTGCGATGCTTCAAGTTGCCGTCGTAACTCATCAACCGTCACTTCGAGCTCAGCCACTTGATCAACTAAGCGAAAACCGGAACTGTCCACGCGATACGCACGCCCATCTGCAAGTCGTCCAAACTTCTTCTCCGGTCCCTCGGCCGAAGCCTGCGGCAGCGCTACAAACAGTAGGCAGAGGATGCTCAGGAACTGGTAAAATAATCTGCTTGGATTAGACGAAAAATTAGTGATTGCAGTGCGTGAGGACAAGAACATGGCGTACTCCTTAGGTTGAACTCCTCAAATCTATAGCAAATAGGCTCAGCCTTGGCATTTGCAATACTGCTCAAAGATTACCCCCTCAACGAGCCCACTAAGTGCATAAAAACACTAGTTTTAGACTATTTCAAAAAAAGCGCTTGGTAGTTTGTTAAACATGCTCCCAATAACTAAGCATGTCTTTATTTGCCAGAGCATTTACTTGCCTAGCCAAACATGCTACTTTCCCAGCTCAAAAACCTCGCAGCACAAGGAGTATTCTTATGGAATCTACGATGGATGTTTGGAAGGAATTTAACGAAAACCCGATCACCCACAGTGCAGCTCACCACTTACTTGCGATTCTAGAACTCAGTAAAAAGCGAGGCTACGCGCGTGTTACTGACGTTGCGAAATTTCTTGAAATCACCACAGGTAGCGCGAGCACGAATCTAAAAAGTTTAAAGCAAAAGGGCTACGTCGAAGAGGACGATAATCGTTTTCTTGCCCTCTCTGACGTAGGAGAGAAAGTCGCCGTTGCTATTCTTGATCGTCGGCGAATTCTCGAACACTTCTTCATCGAAGTCCTTGGAGTAAGCGAAGAGCAGGCAGGTATTGACGCTTGTAAAACCGAACATCTCCTCAGTGCTGAAACTACTGAGAAAATGTTAAAGTTCCAGAATCAGCTCGACTCGTAGTAACGCGTCGCTGCGATCTCTGACCATCGCTACTTCTTGAGCGCAACACGTCAATTCTCGATAGCTAGCGCGCTTCTCTTGCGAGGCATTGGTCTTGTACTGATTATTGCCTTTGTCTCGCTTTGGCTCCAAGTCGATGCGCTTATCGGCTCTGCCGGTATCCTTCCCGCGGCGGAATTACTCTCTCATCTTCAAAGCCAAGGCGTCACTCGCCTGTGGATGATCCCCAGTGTTTTTTGGCTTTCCTCTTCAGACTTTGCAATTCACCTCGTGCTCGCCCTTGGAACGATTGCAGGAATTAGTATCACCCTCGGCTACCGCGCAAGAATTGCGCTCGTGATTGCTTGGATCTCTTGGCTCTCGCTTCTTGCGGTAGGGCAAATCTTTCTCTCCTACCAATGGGACGTGCTCCTACTTGAAACGTGCTTTCTTGCAATTCTCGGATTCCCCAATAAAAAGCATCTCCCGTTTCGTCACACGCCTGCCCTCGATTTCTTTTGTTTGACGCTGTTTCGTTTGTTGCTGTTTCGGCTGATGTTTTCCTCAGGGTTTGTAAAACTTGCCAGTGGTGACCCCCACTGGAATTCCCTCGAAGCGCTTCGCTACCATTTCCTCAGCCAACCGCTGCCCACACCGCTTGCAGCCTTTGTCCACCAACTTCCCGACGTGCTTTTGGATACAGGCTGTTTCTTGGTCTTCGTGATTGAACTTTTGTTACCATTTTTTATCTTTGGTCCGCGATTACTACAGCTTGTCTCGGGTGCGAGCTTTTTAATTTTTCAAATCTTGATTGCGCTTACTGGGAACTACACCTTCTTCAATCTTTTGAGCATCTTGTTAGTCCTTCCTCTTTTCGACGATGCTTTTTTCAGTCGAGTGTTTCGCCTCTCTTCCTCTGCGCAAGAAATAGCGTCCCCATTGAACTTCAAAAACATACTTCGGCAACCGCTCACGCTTTTTGTTGCCTGCCTCGCGCTACTTCAGCTCTGGGTTTTGCTCCTTGGCTATACCAATACCCCTCGCCCCTTCCAGGAGCTACTGAGGAGCGTTCGTCCCTTTCGAACAGTTAATTCTTATGGCCTCTTTGCGATCATGACGACAAAGCGATTTGAACTTCAGATCGAAGGCAGCCGTGATGGCCAGAATTGGCAAGAATATCAATTTCGTTGGAAGCCGGGGGATGTCAATGCGGCACCTAGATTTCTTGCTCCCCATCAGGCCAGAGTTGACTGGCAACTTTGGTTTGCCTCACTCGGATCCTTGCAACAAAACCCATGGGTGCTTCGCCTCGCTGAGCAAGTGCTTCGCGGTAATCCTGCGGTATTAGATCTCTTTGCGGAAGTCCCTTTTCCACAAGAACCGCCGAAGTACGTCCGTATACTTCATTACGAATACGATTTCAGTTCGAGTTTTGTTCGAGAATCTGAAGGGCGATGGTGGCACCGAAGACTTCTCGGTATCTACCTTCCGGCCATATCCCTAGAGGACGAATAAGCACTAAGGGCCGATTTGAAGTAGCACATTCTTTTCATTGTGCGTGATACGTACCTGACCAAAGTTTTTGTCTTCGATAAACTCAGAATCTTCAACATCCTTGACCGGTAGCTTGTAACGTTTCGCATACGCCTTTTTCAACGTTTCGGTAAAAAGCTTGGCGTCCTCTGGCGTATCCCATCGTAGATCCCAGAGCAACAACTCTCGCTCACTCTCCGCCACATCATAGAGCACCACAGTATCTCCTCCCCATCCAGAAGCCGCTTCACTCGCCTCAAGTGGGGAGACATACGTACTGAGCAACGTCGAGATTAAAAACTCTCCAAGGGTATCGACAAAAATTGGCTCCTTGTTGCCTAAGGGAACTCCTTGAGGAGCTGCGGGCGAGGGTACCTCGAGAAAGTCTGCATCCGCCGAGCCGTATTTCTCTGGATGAAGAATTTCTTCGGTGCTTCGGGGTAGCTCTGAAAATGCTTTATCGATCCGCGAATACCCTCCCTCCTTTAACAAATAATGCGCGAAACGAATGCCACTGACGTAGGGAAATATCAGGCTCGCTTGCAAGGCAACCGGAGCTTTCTGCATTGAGGGGGAAAGCATCGCACCGGTAATGTTTTGAATCATAAAAAACGATACGGAGGCCTCCTCAGCAAGTGGTCCCTGTCCCGCAAGTGTTCGAGAATAGTCAATCATAACCGCGGTCGCGTCCCCTTCCACCAAGGCAGAGCGAGCAAGGAGCGCATCACTTCTTTGGGTTTTATGATCAACTAAGACGTCTAACTCGAAGTGCTGATCTTGCAAGGCATGGGTGAGTTCATGCACCGCAACAGGCATTTGCATCATTGCGGGCATCCATGCAGCCATTGCGTAGTATTCTTTGGCCGGATCGTAGTATCCACCGATTTGCCCACTGTAGAGCTCAATTAATCCTTCGAGATATTTATAATCGGCAGGCACGATGCCTAACATCCGATTAACCAAGCCTTCTTTACGAATTCGTTCAGCCGGGATTTTCTCATCAATCGTTGAGCGTAGATACTGCTCGACTTCTTTTCGGTTCTGTAGCTTGCAGGGCACGTCTCGTTTTTTCTCGAGCGCGCGAATGCGACTCGCAGAACGAATCGCGGAATCGGCAATCTTACAATTCACGCCGTCAATAGCGTTCGCAGGGGAAAAAACAAGCAACACCTGGAGAACCAGGGCGGATAAAAGTGCAATTTTAACAGAAACGTCAGACTTCATTGCAACTCTAGTCTCATAGAGTCATCTGAATGTGTGGATTTTTTCGCCGCTTTCATTATCGGCACTGCGCCAAGATTACTCACCTTGAGCTTCTCCAACTGGCTTCGAGCGGCTTTTGCCTCATTTTGTGCCTGGGTGTTGGTATACGACATCTGGGCGATAGTGCCTTTAAGATCATCATTATCTTTTGCGATCTGCTGCTCAACCTCCTGACACTGACGATGAAAGTTCTCTGCTTGCTCAGCAACTCTTCTAATCTGATTTTCTTCGAAACTTCGAGCGTAGTACGGCTTTGTGCAGGCAAGGGAGGTGACTACGCTAAGGCATATGAAGAATAGAAGTATCCGAACACTCATGTTGTCTCTCCACCGCGTCAGCATAGTTTGAAAATATAGAGCCTCTAGAAAAGCCCTGGCTGTGATGCCAAATGAACACAAGTTCCAGAAAGCGTCTCCTCTGAGGTTTGCCTTCCGTCTAGTAAGCGGATAATTTTATCTCTTGTAGCGAAATGTCCGCCCGCGCGTGCCGTGTGCTGAACATGCCAATTATTTCACTTGTCTATCATAGGCGCAAGATGTCGACCGTCCCCGAAAAACCCACAATGCTTAAATCTCAGGTTCTTAGCGTCCGGGGAGTTTCAGAAAACAATCTCAAAAATCTCGACATTGAGATTGCACATGACCAGTTTACGGTGATCACCGGTGTATCTGGATCAGGTAAGTCCACCATGCTTTCTCTTTTGAGTGGACTTGATAAGCC
>CAYGNZ010000094.1:0-4585 GCA_964351345.1 uncultured Bdellovibrionales bacterium
ATAGGAATTCCAGCTGCTTTATTTGCAAGGCTTCTCCGAAATCCTTTTGCGTATACTGAGCCTAGTATGAATTGTGGCTTTTTAAAATCTTTCCATGGGCGAAGTGTTTTGCTGCTTACATAGCAAGATAGGCCAGGTGTTCGCTATTAGGAAACGATTCTGATCAATAAGGAGTAACGCCTCGGCTGTGGCCTGGGCAACACAGTAACTTCAGCGAATCGAAATGAGGTCCAAGAGTAAATCAAGCGAGGAGTTGTTCTCAGGAAGTCCAGTCACCAAAGACTATGGACAACACTAGAACGCCAACGCTTAAAAAAGCTGTAACTTCAAAGATAGTCACCGGCACGCCCTCCGGTAAAAATATAATAATACGTTCTCTGGCAACCAAGCCCTCAGCAGCAATCGCGAAGAGAACAAATAATGCACCTTTACCCTGTAGTATCTTCTCGAAACTTGGTAATTCCCGCAAGAAAAAACTAAGTCTTACGCTTGGCTGCTGTGGAACCGGTAATTCGAAGGTCGCGGGTACTGAGTAGGGTTTCTTTTGCGTGTCGATAGCTGCAATTGATGCGCAAAAAAAAAAGTGCCGTGACAAGCGGGGCACTCACCGCTTGTCCGGCATTATTCACTTCGCAGGACAGAATCTATGCTGCGCGAGTATTTTCTGCTCGCTGCTTTTGACTGACGGTTCTGCGTCGGCTTCTACGACGTGGACGTCCTCGTCCGATCGCATTACGCTCTGCCAGAATTTCCTTCGCAAGAGATTTTGAAGGAACAGTTTCCTGTTCAATCGAATCAGCGAGTAATCCTTTGAGCCTTGTAAGCGCACTCTTTTTTACGCGAGAAATATGACATCTGCTGTAGCCAAGATTCTTCGCAATATCGACAAGAGGCTGCTCAGATCCGAATGAGCGGGTAATGATTTCTTTTTCGAGATCATCAAGCTTTGTCACCGCAGTTCTGCACTGATCGATCTTCTCTTGTCGAAGAACCACATTCTCGGGAGTTTCTGCATCTCTTTGGCCAAAGAGAAGATGTTCTGGCGCAAACGACCACAGTGGTTCACTGCTCACATGCTGCCATTCTTTTTCCTCTTCATCCTCATTTTGTTGACCATAGGCGAGGAAAATATTTGTCGCCTGTGCAGCCTTGGCCACTGAACGAACAAGATGTCCTCGTAAATGGTAAAAAAGAAACGTCATAAACGCTGCCCCCTTGTCGGGACTGTAGCGGCGAGCTGCTTCGCAAAGCGCGAGATCAACGATACTGTCAATCTCTTCAGCAGGCATACGCACTCTCCAGCGACGCAAGATACTACGCGCGAGCTTTCTGCCGTTCTCTCTGTGTTCTAGAATTAATTCCGCGACTTCAGCATCACTCAAGACCTGAGTTTTTTTGCGTTTTGCCTGTCGCTTTGTTTTTTGACTTGCTTTGGCTTTTCTTGCAGCGCCCAACTTTTCGCTCCCTGAAGCCACCTCGACCTTAGTCTTCATCTCAACCCCTTCCAACCTACAAGCACGCACCCTATCCTTGAGGGAATCGCACTTAACCTTGGTATAACCAGCAATGTACTAGGTAATTAGCCTTTCTTTTAACAACAACACTATCTATTCAGGGCACTGGCAGGCTTTACTTCACTTAGATATTAAATTGTTGTAAATACTAGGTTTTCTTTCTAAGCCCACGAAAAGTGTCTATTTTGGGCTTTTTTGGTTTATCTAGTGTTTTCAGTAAGTTATTGGAAAAGCGGCACCTAGAGCCTATTCTGCCCGCTTTTACTCATTCATAGCTCCTGCCCTGCCTGAGGCCGCTGGGAGCATTCGGAGTGAAGGCTACTAATGATCCATTAAGGCATTGCTTTAAGACTGCCGACCTTTGAAGAAGAACTAGAATGCAATCGCTTAGTTTTTCCTGTCTGAGAGTGGATATCTGGCTATGCTACTCTAGGTAAGGACTAAGGAACTTTCGGAAATGTGCCCGAGACCAGAGGAGGTCTTCGGCGCAGTTGCTGACGCAGATTTTAAAAGCCTCGGGGATAATGAGCAAAGAATTCGACTACAGTGGTCTAGAACCCGCAAGTGACGAGATGATAGCGAAGCTTGTTGAGGACCATATGGGATGGGCAACGAGCATTGCCAAATCAGTGGCTCGTAGCTGGAATATGGACTGGCAGCTCGACGGACTCGACGGAGGTGCCTACGAAGGCCTTCTCTTCTGTGCGAAACGTTTCGATCCCGCTCGCGGCGTTCCCTTCCGCGGATATGCTCGAAGACGAATTCATGAAGCCTGTACGGAAGAAGCTCGAAAGTCCAAAACATGGCAACGCGGGACTGGAGCGGACGCACCGGGAGAACAGGAAGCAAGGGAAGTGTCTGCAAAACTTTTTGATGTATTTCCAGAACTTCGAACCGGGGTGCTTCCCGGCACCGATGCGGATGGCTCAATTCCATCAATTCGTAGTTCAATCCGCACCTTACTCGCAGGAGCAAGTCTACTTTCCGCATTTGAAGAATCCGGCTCTGAGAATCCCGAGATCGCTCTGGAGTATAAAGAGCTTATCGGCATCCTGTCCGCGCTCGAAGCGGTGCATCAGGAAATCGTTTGGGCAGTATACTACAAGGATCAATCGATGCGCGGGCTTGCTGAAGAGTGGGGAGTTGATGACCTCTCGGTAATTCGTGAGCACAAAGAGATACTGGGCTACCTCTGCTCATATCTTGAGCACAGTTCCGGCTCACCACCGAAAGCTCCAAAAGTGCGACGAGGTCTTCGACCGGTTGCACAGCGCGTTCGAAAGCAGCAAACCGTAGGACCGTTCTCAAAACTTGCCGCTGACGCAATGGCCTTAGTCGGGCTTTGCATTGCAGCACTCTCAAGTACGTTTAACTATTTTTAGATTCTAGTCGCAGGCGACTAACGGAGAAAGAAGATGACGAAGAAAATAACCGGTCGAGGAAAAACCAGCGGCACTACCCCCATACAGCCGACCCGAACCGTTGAGAGCGCGAAAGTGGGCGAGGTTGACCAAGTAAAAGGCGCTGATGCTCAGAAGAGCACAAAAGGTGTTGGTCAGACGGGACAAAAGATTACGCCTGAAATGCGGGAGAAAATATTCCAGCTTATTGATGAGGAAGCTGAAAAAATGTTTGGGGGACCGAATGGTCTTCCAGAAGAGAAAAAAGAAACTCTCAAGGGCGCAGTAAAAATGGCGATTCAAGCAAGCGAACTTGAAGAGGATACTTAAGCCTTTCTTACGCGAAGAATAAACGCCTCGTATAGTTTTCTAATATCAGCGTCAATGCCCCTTTGACTTTCAATACTTCCGGACAATTCGGCCAAGATTGATTGCGCTCGCGGTAGCTCGTTACTTGCAACGAAGGCAGCACAGAGTCCTAATTTCGCCTGCACTTCAAAGCCTCCCGCATCTAACACGGCCCGAAAGTGAGTGCTGGACTCTTCATATAAGCCATTTTCCAATTTAACCATTCCGAGCGCGAGACGGGCAGGAATAAAACGCGGCTCAAGCGCAATAAGTCCGTTAAAGATTCGCTCAGCAGGAGCAAAAAAGCCCATCTCGAAATACGTACGACCGAGTTCGTAAATGGAGGATAGCTCTTCTGTTGAATAATCTGCCATGGGTTTAATTCTCGTACGACAAGGAGGAAATCGCCACTACGGTACCAGAGGAATCTACCTCTCTCCAATGCTGAACCAATTCAGCAGTTGCTGTAACATTGATATTTCCGCCTCTGTTCGAAGTTCCACATCTCGCTCCGCAATCGCTCCTCGACTCGCCTCTTCTTGAAGATGCACCAGTCGAGACTCAAACGATGGGCGAAACTCGGCGAGCTTCGAGAGCGTGCTCAGCTGCGGTAAGAGCACGGCGAGAGGCATTGAGGCTAAGCGCGTATCTCCGCTCTCTTTTCTCGATCGCTCTGAGGGATTGGCAACTGCGGTAGACTTCGCAGCAACAATATCTCTTTTACCATTTGCCATTACGCACTACTCCAACAATACACTGCTCTCTCTACTGTACCCTTACGAAGCTAGGACTCATCAGTCTCTAGGAGCTGTTCCCTTCTCGCGGAATGCAACTCTGGTGAGGGCTCCATCTCTCGATACTCAGCTTCAAGTTCAGCTCGAGACATACGATGCACGGTCTTGAAATGGAACAACCTCACAAAGTAACTTCCGCACGCAAGCAACATGCTCCCCGCAATCAAGGTTCCTACTGCAAAATAGCCCATCGACTGCAGAAAAGCGACAAAAGACATTTCGCCAAAGTCACCGAATAATAGCGGCGACTTGCTGCTCTCTGAAAGCACTTGAAATCCCGCGGTTGATAGAGCAGTAAAAAAATAGCGCAGCACAATCACTGCCATCAGAACCCCCAGCCCCGCGAGGAGAAGCGCAATAAGCGCTCGCATCAATCTCGGCGCAAAGGCACGAGGACTAAAACCTGAAAGATCAAACAGCCGCCCAAAGCGTAGACCAAGCGCTGAAAAGGAAAATAAGAATTTCGTTTGCAAAAGGCCGATCAATACAATCAGCCCGACAATAGGTGTCACGGCAAGCATAAGCAGAT
>CAYGNZ010000094.1:4595-8076 GCA_964351345.1 uncultured Bdellovibrionales bacterium
GCGAGCACGAGGCCGATCTGCGTCGTCGTGAGGGCGAGCGAAACGCCTTCGCTCATCTGCGAACGTACCTCACTCTGCTGAGCGATTTCCTCGTTCGCTGAATAGGAAAATGCGGCAGTTGAAAACTCAGCAAGTAGCCCCGCGGAAAAACCTGTGAGCAGGAGTACGGCGATGAAAAAACCGAGGAGCACAGCGGCAGTATCCACTTCAATACTGTAGGGAATGACACCCTCTGCACGGAGTCTCTCAAGTTTGAGTTCACTCGCGGGATATGGCTTGGATTCGTCACTCATTACGTTCTACCCTCCCCGTAAACGCTGGACTAAGTGTCCTAGGGTGGCTAGATCGACGGACTCCCTGAATGCCTGCGAAAGCACATCAACAAAGGGATAGAGAAGCAGAGAGCCGAGCAAGCAAAAGGCCGGAATTCTCGAGGAAGCAAGTAAACTCGCTGGCATCCCTTGAGGAAAAAACCGCACTGGCAGTACCAAGAAAAATTCGATGAGTAGACTAAGAAAAAACATTGGGAGTGCAAGATAGGTTGCAAAACGCAGTGCTGAGCCTGTCAAAAAAATAAGTGAGTTTAGCGCACCACGCGAGCTACTAGCATCAACGGTCATTGAAAGCGTCTTCGTAAAATACTCAGCGGTAAGTCCAACTCCGTCCCACTGCAAAAACAAATGTAGTAGGAGAAGCTGAATTGCAAATGAGAGCATTTTTGCAAGACTGGCGAATTGCGAAGTGACGCCTAGTGAAGCCCGGAACCACGCGGCAAGTATCGCTACAATATAAAAGACAAAGCTCACACAAATTCCAAGCCACATCCCCCAGGCAAGTTCCTGTAGCAGAGGGGAAACGCTGTCCTGAAGCAATGAGAACAGAGACAAGCGTGAGAACGGCTCTGGTTGATCAAGAGAGAGTATCGTCAATAGAAAACTCGTAGACGTAGAAGCGGTCGATACCTCCGCAAGATATGGAGCAGTCACAAAAAGCAGCACGACGATGAGCGAAGCTCGAAGTGGCCAAGCAATCTTTTGTCCAGGAAAAGTTCCGAGGAACAAGCTAAAAGCGACTATCCGCGCAAGAAGCATAGCACTAGTAGTACGAATCCGGACCACCCCATACCCTGGACGCAAAATCGGCAATTTGGGAGGAGTAGGTAGCGGACAAGAAGTATAAAAATAAGGCGACACCGCTCAATCGCCCGAGAGTACCGATCACACGATCTTCAATTTGAGTAGTTACCCTGACCACTCCCGCAATCACTGCGCCACTTGATGCCGCAAGAAGCACAAGAAAAGAGAGATACGCGGTCATTTGAGCTGCGCTAATGATGAGAGAAAAATCCATAAGCGTCCTCACGCATAGGTTGCAACGAGATTAGACGTAATCAAGCCCCAGCCATCGACAAGCACAAACAGCAAAAGCTTAAATGGAAACGAAACTATCGCAGGATCGCTTCGCTCAAGACCAATGGCTAAAAGTAAATGAGCAACAACGAGGTCAACCACAAGAAACGGAAGAAAAAGACTCAGTCCAGTCGCAAACGCTTCCTTCAATTCAGAAACCAAAAATGCGGGAGCGAGCACCCGCCATGAGGTTTCCGATGGCTCAGACACCTTCTGCGTGAGCGTTGCTTTCGACTGCATGTCTGAATCTAAGCGGGAGGCAATGTCGAGGAATCGTTTTTTTTCTTCCGCGTGCGTGTGCTTTTGCAAAAAGCCCTTCCAATGGATAAGACCGGCCTCGATCGCTCTCGCTTGTGTAAGCGGGTTAGAAGTTGAACCTTGCTGCTGAAGCACTCGGCTTGCTGCCGTAGAGGACTGTTCGAGTGTCGGGTACATTACAAAAAACGTAAGTGCAAGCGCGAGACCGCCACCAAGCAACACACTGGCGAGGCCATCGAAACCTAAACCCAAGCGCAGTACACTGAGCACGGTTACGATCTTTACATAGGAGCTAAAAAGCAGCGCAAGAACAAGGAGCAACACCAGGGACACACTGGAGAGCCCCATCATGGCAAAGAAGGAGGGTGCATCCATAATTGGCAATATAGTCCTGCGCTAGACTTCCGTACTTCGATCGAGAAATTGCTCGACGGAGATTGCGTGACAGGTCGTTCCCACTACCTCTACAGAAGCGAAATATATTCAAGTACTTGCGTCTCAGCATCCGTGTGAGCTCGTGGTGTATCAAGCTCCGGCTGATTCCTTAGACTAAACAGACGCTCCGCTTTGGACAAGAAGAGATTATGGGGGGTGTGGCAAACTATTTCGCCAGAACTTGAACGGCAAAGCTCTCTCCAATCGAACCGACAATGGCTCGGGCGACATTTTCGCCGCTAATAATGAGCGAGGCTTGGGGTCGAATAGGAGTATCACAAAGTAACACGGCTCCGGGCTGTTGGTGGGTGATAATCCCTGAGGCATCAAGCTCTGCGCTTGCCAGCTCAACTCTCACCTTCGTGGTTCCATCGGCAAAGCCTTGTTCTGAGGGCTCCGTTGACGTGATTGTCACCGCGTAGGAGTCATCAAATAGTCCAAGCGTCCCTTCAGCCCAAAGTTCCCCGTCTACACGGAGGAGGGCAATGTTTGATTTTGGGACTTGCAAATCAACAATCGTTCCCGCCCGGATGTAGTCAATTAACATCGCTGGCGGAACGGCGAGCTCGGCAATCTCGACGCTGACACTATGAATTTGATCACTTACAACATACCCATCGACTTGATGCGCTTCCTGCACAAGACTCGTGCGCACACTGCGATCGATTGCATCAAGCAGCTTGCTGCCAATGCCAAAACACACACCGAAGCTACTGCCTGCAAGGCTATACTGGAGATAGACGTATGCCGCGCCTTTCATTTCGCTCGGCGAACGTTGCCCCCCATACACACAATGCAGCTCCTCGGCTCCCCGCCAGCAAAGCGACAGGGAGGAAAGCAATCGGCGCTCTAAGTACTCCAAGACCACATCGGCACCGGTCGCTCCAATCTCAGGAACCACCGCCTTTGAAAGTATTTCAGCAGACGATTCTAAGAAGCAAAAATAATTCACTTCCTCATTTGCCTCAAAAGAAACGAGACGCGACACATTCTCTGGCGGAACAAAGCTTGCCTCACAGGAAAGCAGCCTACTCTCGATACCCAAAGAACGAGAAAGCGGTAACCACAACTCCGCAAGTCCAGAGAAGAACGTCATTGGACTTCGCGCAAGAAACCCTCTACTGTAGCGTGCCTCGTTCGCGGGAACATCCAACAACTCTAGACTCGGCTCCCATATCTGGAACTCGTTTGGGTTTTCCTCTAAAATTTTACCGTCTCCAGACATAGTAGTGTCGATGCTCGGTCCTTATTTCCTGCGTCGATAGAAGTTCATTTCTTCCGTCGAAATTTCCTCGCGTGCCGCATCTTTGATTTGCGATCTCGTCGCGCGATCACCAATAATTTTGTCAATCTTCTTCAGTTCAATTCGCACTTCGCCA
>CAYGNZ010000094.1:8086-8944 GCA_964351345.1 uncultured Bdellovibrionales bacterium
AAGGTCTTCGTGCGCCCGCTCTAAGCGAACATGTGCCCTATCAACCTCAGTTTGAGCTTCTTTTATTTTTTTTAGAATTGGCTCTTTGTCCTTTTCTAATCTCTGCTGAAAAACCGCTGCCGACTCAAGGGTGGCACCCTTTGTTCTTCCCCAAGGATGAAAACCCTTTTTCGCCTTCAAATCTTCAATTTTCTTTTCAATCTTCGCCAACAACTCTGTGTGAGTTTGAAGGACCTTCAGCCGCTCCTCGTATACTTTCTCTACCTGAGCGTACGATTCACGAGCCTCTCCTTCCTGTACTTCATAACTCTTGCGTAGTGCGAGTAATTTGTTGTCTGAGGACATTTATTCAACAGTATCCTCTGTCTGAAGTTCCGAGAGCGCCTCCCGTAGAAGTGTGCCGAGCAACGGTAGTCGAAGTTCCGGAGAAAGCTCTGCAAGGTCTCGGGCCGCTCGAGCAAGTGCGAGCGCTCTCGTTTTATCGCTCGACAAAAACTGTGCTGCATCATGACCGTCGAGCAACACGGCAATCGCAACGAGCGACTGCTCTCGGCTACCTAATGATCGATACTTCGACAAATCAGCCATTTGCTAGGCATCTCCCACAGTATTTAGTTCGAAGGTGAAGGCGGTTTTGACGGGGGAGGACCCTGCAATCGCCCCTGACCTTTGCCGGACAGAGAACGCTCTGAGCGCCGCTGCCCTGCCTCATCTACTGTTGCTTCAAGAAAAAAGCTCTTGTCGCCTGAATTGGTAGGTCGACGACGACGGACCCTACTCTTCATCGTGTTAAATCCCCACACCCAGCCAACAATTCCTCCTGCGACACAGACCGCAAGAAGTATAAAAACAATTTGA
>CAYGNZ010000094.1:8954-10334 GCA_964351345.1 uncultured Bdellovibrionales bacterium
AGCGGAATCACCTTGAGCAAAAAGCGCTCCACCTGCGGGAAGAAAGACCTGCGCCGTTCGAATTTGGATTGCCGCGGCTGAAATACCAGGCACCGCCTGCTGTACGATTCCTCGGACCTCATCCTCAGAAAAAGCCGGCGCATTGGTATTCGAAGCATAACGGATCACCACAGACGCTCCAGGCTTCTCCGACCCACTTGAGGTGGAGCTTCGCCCACCAAATGAGTTTGAATGAAGGTTCGCTCGCACTAAGACCTTTACGCCTACCACGCCCGGAAGATTCTGAAGAAGCTGTTCAAGTCGAAGCCCTAAGGCGTGATCAAGCCGCAAATTTTCCATCTGCGAAGAGTTCGGCGTAAATCCTTGCGGCCGCGTAAATTCCTCGATCGAATTTTCACTTGTTTTCGGCAGACCGTATTCATGAAGAATCGTAAGAGCTCGAGCTTCGCTTTGTGCAGGAACGACTACTCGGTAGGCATCACCTCGACCACTAGATGATTTGATGCGACTAGCGCTCACTCCACCTTTCGAGAGCGAGACCACCGCCTCCAAGGACTGTTGAGATGAGAGACCTGAGAGAACCTCCTTTTCACTGTTACATGCAAGGAGGAAAGGAAGCGAGAAGACGAGGCAACACAGCAACCTCGTCGTGCGAAGCAATGTTAGGCTATTGATAAGTTTTCTCGCAACAGTGGGACACATTCGCGCACGTTATGGTATCAAACACACAAGGAGTTCGTAGGCTCCAAAGCGTAACATATCTCCGTGCTCAATAAGAGAAGCATCTGTAATTTGGGAAAAACTTTTACTCCCGGCTTTCTTTACAAATGTACCTTGTTCGCTCATGAGGTCTTGTATTTGAATACCTCGACCTGGCTCGGCTGAAACGAGACAATGAGGAGTTGAGAGCGCAGAGTCACCGATGACCATGTCATTTTCTCGAAGCTTTTGTCGGCCGATAAAAAATCGCCCTCCTCGAACTTCCACACTATCTCCTTTCCCGTCTGGGCCATAGGTCACAAGCCAACCGACAAGACCTCCTGCCGTATTCGCGCTTGCCTCAGGAGCGTGAGAAGTTTGCGCGGGAGCTGTAGAATTTGTGTGCTCTTCGACTACATCTTGAGTTGCCATGGTTTCTTCCTTTTCAAAAAATGATTCTTCAACCTTATTTTCTTCTTCACTCTTCTCAGCCTGAGCTGCAGGCTCCTCAACATCTGACGAGGAAGCCTCCTGTTGCTGTTCGGACTCATCCTTTGCAGCAATAGTCTCCGTCTCTTCAGTCGGGCGCTTTTTCTTTCTACGTCGACGACGACGCTTACGCTTACGCTCCCCGCTTCCTGCATCAAGATTCTCCGATTCGTCATCTCCGTCAGAGTCCTC
>CAYGNZ010000095.1:0-1820 GCA_964351345.1 uncultured Bdellovibrionales bacterium
AACCAGCGTTTTGTGAGTATCTGGAGAGAGAGTTTCAAGAGCTCACGGCTGAGCGCGTGTATCGAGGTGATGCGAGAAAACTCGATTTAGCAGAGGTCTCGCAGGCCCTGGGGCAACAGAGTATCGCGGTGGTAAGTAATGTGCCGTACTCCTTCTCCTCTGACATTGTGTTGTGGATTCTTGCCGCACACGCACATGTGCATTCAGCCTCTTTGCTTTTACAAGAAGAGTTTGCCGATCGATTATGTGCAGGGCCCGGTAGTCGCACCTATGGTGCGATCAGCGTGCAACGTGAGGTGTTTGCCGAGGCCTTTTTAGGGCCACGAGTGCCGGGGTCGGCGTTTCATCCCCCGGCAAATGTTGGCTCAAGGGTGCTGCGTCTTGAGATGCGTGCTGAACCTTTGGTGCCCGTGGAACAGCAGAAAGCTTTTCGAGATGTGGTGCGAGCTGCTTTTAACCAGCGGCGAAAGACGCTGCATAACGCGCTTTCCTCCGGTTTGCCGCAGTTTGAAAAGGCGCGATGGGGGGAATTACTGATTCAATGTGAAGTCGATCCAAAGCGCAGGGCGGAGACACTAAGCGTTGAAGAGTTTCTCTCGCTGACTAGGGCGATGATGCGGGCTGAAGACTAGTTTCGTCTGGAGGAGAAAGAAAGGAGCGGCCCAGGAGGGCCGCTTTGTTGTTGCGTGTGCGTTGTTGTGAGAGTGGCGTTGCCGGAAGAGCTTCGAAACACCCCGGTAGTAACCACTGCGTGCGGGCAATGTGATTGAGCGGGCTCCCCAGCACGTCAATCACTAGGCCGATGTTTGGCTAGGCCATCATCGATGCGTAATTATCTTCCGATTCTGCCTGTTCCTTAACTTCTTGGCCATCAAAGAAATCATCTGGTATTGCACCAATGAGGTGTTCCACTGAATCTTTGCGAATGCGCCAATCTGCGCCGACCTTAAATCCATCAATTGCTCCATCTTTGATCAGCTCATAGACTTTTGGTCGTTGAACTCGAAGCAGGGTTGAAACTTCACGAACGGTTAAGAGAAGAGGTTGTTCTTTTTGCATTTGTAGTACTCCTTAGGTTACAGCCAAAAAACTGGTTTCTTATCGGGGTGTGAATTGAAGTAAAACCACCCTCTAGAACTAATACTAATCAGATTTAGGCATCAGCGTTATCAGTAAGTATCTGATTCAACGCTCGTAAGTACTCACAACGTTGACTAGGGGAATCCCGCAAAATCTGCTGAAATTAGAAAAAATCTAGTCGAAACAGGTGCTTATAAAAACCTTAGGTTGAGCTACCTTCATGCAAAAATATCGCGTTTCCTCGCAATAATTTCGTTTTCCGCTCTTCTTGCCCTGATTCGAGCTACCTCGGGGGGAAGCGAACAGCTTTGGGCCGTTTTCGCTCGGCTTCTTCTTCTTTGCGGATAAGCTCTTTATGAATACGGTCAATTTCAAGGTCAAAGAGCATGGGATCAAGGTGACGATGTTTGTGGAGAACTTCAAAGGCTTGATCAAATTCTTGCCGTGCCTCATGCCAGCTACCCAAACGTCGAAGCCGATCAACACAGAGTCGCTCATTAACACCTTTCTCTAGAGCGTTTTCAAGGTAGCGTTCTGCCTCATCTACTTCTCCTTTCTTTAGGTAAAGGTCAGAGATGAGCGTGTAGTAGAAATAAGGGTTCTCGTCTTTGTCGCGGTGCGGGTTAACACGTCGAGCCTCGATGTGTCGCAGGTAGAGAGCGATTGCCTCATCGTAGGCACCTTCAGTGGCTTTCTGTTCTGCTTCTTCGGCCGCAGAGCGTGCAGAGCCTAGGGTGAAA
>CAYGNZ010000095.1:1830-10332 GCA_964351345.1 uncultured Bdellovibrionales bacterium
GCCGCAGCCCATGGCGCCCTTTGATGTTGCACTGCTTGCATTGAACAGCAAAAAGAGAGTCAGCAAGCTTGCGGTAGTTCGAAAGCGAGGCTTAGGTAGATTGATCTTCGAGCCAACTAAGATACTCATCGGTGTTGAGAAGGGTTTCCGGTTCAGTGTTGTAATCAATATCTGGTCTCCGCCGCCAACGTCGATGCCACCAGGGCCATTGCTCGGGGTATGCGTGGAGTAGTGCCTCCAAGCGCGAACCATAGATGGTGAGTATTTCCTCAGCAGCGTTTGGGTTCTCCGCATCGTACTCAATTAGCTCTGTCACCACAACGTGTCGCATGCGGCTCTCGCGATAAATAAACGAACTAAAGAGTGGAATGTTTCGGGCAATGGCGAGGGAGACAAGCACTCGAGGATACGCCGCTGGAATACCAAAGAAATTGGCGAATGTGTTATCAAGCTGCACATCTTGATCAATAAGAGCGGCAACTACTTCGCCATTTCCGACCGCGCGCATGATATTTCGCATCGCCGCCGGGTCCTCGCGCCAGAGTGTAGTCACGCCATACTTTTCGCGCAGGGAAGAAAGTAAGCGAGCCGCCCACGGATAATTCGGCATGCGTCCCACCACCGAAAGTTTCATTCCTTTGAAGGTCTGGAGTGCTGCAAGGAGCTCAAAGCAACCAAGGTGTCCACTAAGGGCAATCGCCCCTCTGCCGAGTGCGAGCTTTTCTTTGATCACTTCTTCGCCGTAAGAGCGAAAGCACTCGGTATCCGCCTGCCTTTCGGCGAGAGAGTGTTTTTTGTTGAAATAGTGGTCGATGATTAAGAGTTCAGCGATGGATTCACCAAAATGCCCATACATGTCCTCAATAAGGGCAAGATGACTTCGAGCGACATCTTGCGGAGCATCGGAGAGTTCTCGCGGGTCTCCCTCAGGAAAGGCTATTTGGAGTTGCACCTGAGCAATCTTTGTCTCTCGCGTGCGGTAGGCGCCAATACGTTGCCCAATCCATGAACCAAGTGCTAGCATTTGCTGCGGTGGAAGCAGTCGAAGAGAGAAGCGTGCAACTCCGAACAAAAGCGTGAGTAAGCGTGTGGATTTGCTGGATTGATTCTCGGTGTTGAAGCGCATTACTGCCTAAACTAACGTATGCGACAAATGAATGTAAGCCCTCGAATTCAAGTATTTCCCTCAAGCCTTCTTCCTCTTCGGTGTTGCGGCTTGTTCTTGTTCGTCGTCTCTCTAGCACTCGGCTGTAGTGGTCCCCAGAACGGCGCCAACGCTGGCGACGACACCTCCACTGCGGAAAGTGGTGCCGCACCGTCAGTTCGACCCCAAATTCCGATTCCTGAGTTCAGTCTTGCGCGGCTGTCCGGGGGAGAGAAGTCCGATAAGGATTATCGCGGCAAACTCGTCCTGCTCAATTTTTGGGCGCTGTGGTGTGCTCCCTGCGTTGCCGAAATGCCCGCGCTTGAGCGACTTCATACCTCATTTAAAGACAAGGGGCTTGAGGTCGTCGCGATCTCAGTTGACTCAAAAAATTCCCAAGAAGAGCTTAAGGCATTCGTCAAGAAATACGGCTTGAGTTTTGATATCCTTTTAGACCCAGAAATATCGTTGCCACCGAAATACGGGGTGACCGGTTTCCCTGAGACTTTTTTCGTCGGTCCCGATGGGGTGCTGCGGCGCTTTTATGATCCGAATACCAAAACCGAAGGGGTAAAAGTGATCAGTGACCGACCTTGGGATAGCCCGAGTTACCTTGAAGCCGTGGAAGCATTCGTGGAGAAAGAGTTACGTGATTCCAACCCTTCTTGAAATACCTTTGCCATTTTCTCTCGGCTCATTGCCGATTCATAGTTTTGGTCTGATGATGGTGTTGTGTTTTCTTTCAGCCTTGCATCGTTTGCAACGTTGCTTGGATGAAAACCAGAAGGACCCTGCCATTGCCGAACGCATGGTGACCTGGGCTGCCGTGGGGGGCATCGTCGGTGCTCGCTTGTTTTACTTGTTGAGTTTCCCGACGAACTTCGCAGAAGATCCAATCGGAACCATCTTTGGTGGTGCGGGCTTTGTCTTTTACGGTGGATTTATCGGCGGCGTGTTCGCCGTGTGGCTCCTCCTGCGTCTTGAGAAACAGAGTTTTTGGGAATTTAGCGACTTGGTGGCTCCTTGTCTTGCCATCGGCTACGGCGTGGGGCGTTTAGGTTGCCAACTTTCGGGCGATGGTGATTATGGTGGCCCAAGTACTTTGCCATGGGCGATGAGCTATCAACTTGGTGTGGTGCCCACTCCCCCAGGGGTGCTGGTCCATCCCGCGCCCTTGTACGAGAGCCTGATGGCGTTTGCAATTGCAGGTATCTTACTTTGGGCGAGGCGCTCAAAGAAGCTTCCCGGCTTTGGCCGAGTGTTTGGGCTCTATCTGCTGCTCTCAGCGCTCGCGCGTTTTCTCATTGAATACATTCGCATTGAGCCGCAAGTGTTTGGACCGCTCACTCAGGCGCAAGGAATTGCAATCGTTCTGGCAGGAATTGGCGCAACAATTCTCATGGCAAAGAAAACGCAACGCACGTAGCTCGGCATTGTTCCTGAATGTGAGCAGCCTGCGCTACTGTGAGCAGCTTAAGCTTACTCTCGTTGCAACGCCGTTAATTGTGGTATCTCCCGTCACATCAAGAGAGCGCAAGGAGGACTCGGCGACTACCGCGGTTCCTTCCAGATCTGCAAGCACATTGCCGGGTGATACTGAAATAGTGCCGCTTGCATCAGTGCTGCCATCGGTAGCGACAAATGTTATCGAAGTGCGAAAGCTAACTAAGTTCTCCCCATCATCACAGACTTCATCGATTTCACAAGGATTGGCAGAGACGGGCACGAGCAGCGAAACAGTAACGTCGTTGTTACCGATTTGGCGTGTGGTGACCGAAACATTACTCAGCAGAACCTGTCGAGAAGGAACCCCGGTGGTTGAGCCTTCAGACTGTGTGGGGTCGGTTAGTACCTCCAGACTGCAAGTATCCACACTGTTGTCTTGAGCGAGCACAGTGAGATACGGAGAGATAGCGGTTGTGCCCGAACGATCACTGGCGACGAGTCGAAACGCAGAGGGAAGGCCATCGGTAAAATTTTCTACCCCAAGAATTCCCTCATCGACAAAAACCGAAGCGGGGAATCCAAGAAAATCTTTTACTTTCTCAGGCACCGTCGCACCGTTGCGTAAGATCCACAAACTGCTCCGGATATCATCCGGAAGGGTTTGATCATCTGAGCAATTCCACTTCACAAAAAAAGCACTTTGGGCTGCTCGGGGAACATCAAGCTGGCAGCGGGGTGGTTTGGGATCTCCTTCTTTTGGCAGACTCTCTGTATAGCCACCGAAGTCCAGCGTATCGGCAAGTGCTGCGCTCGGCAGCAATGCCCCGAGTAAGAGCGAAGCGATGAGCTTGGAAAAGCGAGCACGGGGTAAGCGTTGAGTCGTATTCATTCGAAGAAGTCCTAGTGTGCTGGTCATATCGATTATCTACAGAGCCTAAGAGTCACCACCTACGTCGTACTATCGACCGGTGGCGAGGGAACATTAAAATTCGGGATACTAAGAAAGTCGAGGGCATCACTTCCCATGAGAAACTCAAGTCCATCGGAAAAACCGTCGCCATCAGTGTCTCTTTGGGTGGTAGTAGTGCCATTAATATTCTCTATCTCATCAGAGAGACCATCTCCGTCTGCATCTCGAGGTGAGGGCGGAAGGCGGTCAACGCCATCGGGTGCTGGAGGAGCAAGACGCTCTGGGCGATCACTTGCATCGAAGGGATCAGAATTTGCGACGAGCTCAAGGCCATCTTGATACCCATCATCGTCAATGTCGGGGTCTGCGGGGTCGAGGCCATTATCGCTCTCAAACTTATCTCCCAAGCCATCCAAGTCACTATCGGGATCACTTCGCACGGCATCCTCGGTTTCGAGAAAGCGAGATCGATTGAACGCTGAAGGACTTGCCGAACCATCCAAGGGGTCTCCGCCATTGCCGACAAACTCTAGCCCGTCATCGTAGCCGTCTTGGTCAGCATCTGACTCTAGGCTATCTCCACCAAATGAACTCTCTACCTCATTGCTCAGTCCATCAGCGTCATCATCCGCAGGAGAATCGGTATTGTCCACGCCACCACCGTCTGTGCCACCATCACCGACATCGTTTGCGCCGGTTCCAATAAAATAGTCATCAGTGAGATAGTCCTTACAACCGGCGCAAAGAGTGAGCAGAGAGAGGATGAGCAAAGCAGAAATCATTGCTAGAGTGCGGGGAAGCTGAAAGGAGGAAAGTTTCTGCATCGGTGTTAGAGCCTTGGATTTCTCACATCTTAATTAGCGGTAATTTTATCTCGCACGGCTTGGGGCAGCAATAATAAAATCGCTACTCTTTTGAGGTCCGATTGACTACTAAAATACTAATAATAGCGCTGCGAAACCAATGAAAGCCTCAGGAACCCACCTCCTGGCCGAGTTTGATTCTTGCTCCAGCAGGCTACTCTCTGATGCTGAGGGACTTCGAAGCATTCTAGAGCGCTCGATTGAGCGTTCCGGCTTGAGTTTAGTCAGCACGCACTCCCATTTGTATGATCCACTTGGGCTGACGGTAGTTTCGATTATCTCAGAGTCCCACGTGCTGCTCCATACCTTTCCCGAAGCCCAGCATGTCACCGTTGATGTGTTCACCTGCGCGAGTGATGCCGCAAAAACTCAAGCCCTACTTCGTGCACTTGCCGAGGAACTCCAGGCTGCACGCACGCGCTGCCTTGAGGTGCAACGCGGGGAGTTACTCGAAGTTCGGCAAGAGAATAAAATTAGTGCACTGCAAAGTGGCGCATGCGCAATATCGCTGCCCATTACTCAACGTTTGTTCTCAGGACAGAGCGCGTATCAACAAATTGATGTTATCGAGAATGAACAGTTTGGTTGTATGCTGCTACTTGATAATCGTTTGCAGCTTCATCAAGGCTCGCATCAACGCTACCTCGAAGCGATGTTGCACGGCATCGATACGAGCACGCCGCGTTCTACGCTCCTCCTTGGTTGTGGCACGCTCAAGCTGTCTGCGGTGAGTGAAACGCTTGCGTCTGAAACGCTGGTGCTCAGTGACTACGATTCAGACGTCTTCACGCTTCTACGCGAATTCTTTTTGCCGATGTCCAGGGAGCTTACGGAGGTGACCTCTCGAAAGTATCACGAATTGCCGGCGCGCTCTCTTTCAGACGAGATGCGCTTTGATGCCGTGTTTGTCGATATGCCGCTTTCTGTGGATGCCTACGGGATAGAGACGCGGGAACAATTTTTTTCAGGTCTATTCCGGCAGCTTTCAAATACTCTGACTCCTTCAGGCAGCCTACAGATGCAATGTGGTGCGGCAAGTGATGAAGCGTGCCACACTCTCCTTACCACGCTTCTTCAGCAGGAGTTTTCTCAGGTAGAGTTTCAGAAGGTCGAAGTTCCACTCTCGCTGGGTGCGAGTGTGATTGCAACGGCCCGCACTCCAAGGAATCAATAGGCATGCACGAGCAAGACCCCTTTACCGCCGGCCCACTTGATCTGCGTGAACGACCTTCGGCACTTCCGTATCTGCTCGCGCTTACCCTGTTCCTTCTGGGAAACTACTATCTGATTCAAGGAGTGCGAGAATCTTTTTCTGATATTCGTTTTACGGAACCACTCTATCTTCGGGCGCCGGGCTCAGTTGAATTGGTGGTGCAACGTCCCTCAGCGTTTACTCTCTGGAATGAAGTGCGAACCGTAGTTGAGGGCAAAGCCTACTCGGCCTCAATTGAACTGCCATCCGCTGCGCGGATTTCTGTGCTCAGTCGCGCCACGGGGGAGTCGATTGAGTTTAGCGAAGTGAGTTCATCGCGAGTTACGGTGGGAGGGCGATACGAGCGGCATAGTGTAGGATCGTTTGATATTGAATCCCCCGGGGCCTACCGCGTGGCGGTTGAGGGAAATTTCAAAGAGAGAATGTTCTCGATTCGCCAGTCGTTTTTCGCCACTCTGTATCGGGCATTGCGAATTGATTTCGCCTGGTTTGCCTTGGCCTGGTTTGCAGCACCTTGTCTCTGGCTCTTTACCTGGAAGGGACGTTCTCAGTATCAGGCTCCACAGCAAATTTCGGGGATGAGCTGGGATGGTGAAAATACCGCAGCATTTACCAGCTCACCCCATGACCCTCGATTTGAAAGTGCCCAGCAGAGAGAGGAGCATCGCGGCTCGCGAAATTTTGGCGTAAGCCGCACACGAGACATTCCTCGAGGAGCGACGCAGGACAGTGAACCAAGCGGCGTGTTTGATGTTTCCGCACATGACCCACGTTTTGAGAGTGAGCGTGAAAAGAGGGAGCACCAGAAAGCAAAGTCTTTCGCCAAGCGAGATATGCAAAAGAGGCTCAAAGAGAAGCAAAGTGAGCGCTTAGAATTATCAACCCTCCTTGCGACCCGAGATGAAGATCGTTTAAAAGCAACCGGCGCACTTCTTGAGAGCTTGAATCTCAAGCCGTCTGCGGCACGACGATTCAAACGTAGTGTGGAAACACACCATTCGAATACCTCAGCTATCGCGACACTCTGTCATTTGTCGGCCTTCGGTGGCTTTATCATTCCCTTCGTTGGTAACATTGTTGGTCCCTTAATTATGCTCAGTATTGCCAGAGGGAAGGGACCTTTTGCTGAACAGCATGCAAAGAGCTCGCTGAATTTTCAAATTACCACTTCTATCGCATTTTTTATTTGCTTCCTGCTTTCGGCGGTAATGATAGGTTTTTTCTTAATGCCGTTACTTTCGATTTTTTGGCTGGTATCGATACTCAAGGCCACTGCCGCCGCTAAACTGGGTCGGCCGGCGCAATATGCATTTTGTTTTAACTTTGTTAAGTAACAGTAAGCGGGGAATGCTCCGGCAGTACGATTGATTGGAGAATAAAGTGAATACAGAAATTCAGCTAGAAAACGCGGCCGCGTTGAAACAACTCCCCGCTCATTCACGAGTCTGGGTGTTTGCGCTGGCTCAAACCCTTTCCGAGGAGCAAGCGGCATCCCTCGGCGCTCAGGTGAAGGCATTTCTTGCTTCTTGGGATTCACACGGCGCGCAGGTTGCAGGCTCCTACGCGATATCCCACGGGAGATTTTTGCTTGTCGCTGCGGATCAAGACACCTGCTCGGTATCCGGTTGCTCCATCGACAGCCTCTACCGCGCAGTGCAAGAAATGCTTGCATCAAATGCGCTACAGGTTGCAAATGTATCAGATGTGTTTTTCTTAGAAGACAACGTGGTGCAGCAGGTCAGTAGAGCAGAATTTAAAGCCTTAGCTGCCGAGGGGAAGGTGCGGGCCGATACGCTCGTTTTTGACACCAGTATTCAGAACCTCGCTTCCGTATATGATGAAAAATGGATTCTCCCTCGAAGTGACTCTTGGCATGAAAAGTTGCTCTAGGCGTTGGGCTACAGTCGCGGCGCTCAACACGCTCAGTCTTAGAATTTTTGTCGCGCTGCAGTGCCTTCTTCCGCGCGCGAGTGAAGCCCAAAGTTATGACCCCTACGCCTATGATGCCGGGATTGGCGAAGAGCAGCCACTGTTGGAGCGAATTGCTTCCTCTTCTTTTGTCAGTTTGTTGATGGTGTTTGTAGGCGCCGCGGGTATTTTCCTATATGCCACTGCTGCGGGAAAAGGAGAGCGCAGCGAACGTCAGCGCGGCATGGGGATAGTCTGTATCATTGTCGTGTTTATAATAATCTACTACCGCTTCACCATACGAAACGAATAAGCCGCCTGCCTGCGGCACGTGTGCAAGGGGTGAACCGTCTTAGCAGAGGTAGCCGACGTCTTCTTTGCAGTCGGGGGCCACGAGGTTACCGATACTCACTGAAGTATCAATCACACTACCTATCTTACCAACAAGATACTGAAGTGCAGAGTCGTAGCTAAATCGATGAATGACTTCATCAAGTGGCTTTTCGCTGTAGCGATGTCCTTCGTGACTAAAACGAATGAACACATCAATCACGACTTTTTTGGCTAACTCCTCGTCTCCGAGTAGATGCATTGCGAGGGTGAACACGGTCACTTCATAGCGTTGCACGATATCCTCTAAGAGGACCTCATTTTGAGCGACGATTCCTGCATCCCACTCGTATTCTAGGGTGTCATCAGTTTCCATACGTCTCACTCCACTACGAAAAAACCTGTTTATTCAAAGCAATTATGCGTCGATTACAAGCAGTATAGGTTTTTAAAATTTCAATATCCACAGAATGAGCGTTCAGTGAGGGAACTCGTGTTAGTTCTCCGTGACGACAGGGGTAAGTAACTGTAACGTATGACTATGTTAACGGATTTTCGAGGTTTGCCACTACCACTCAGCGCCCCCACTGGGCAGCGTGAAGCCTCGTTTATACCCGCTACTCAGTTTGGCAAAGGCAGTTTGCACGATTTTTCTTGGTATTTTGAAGGAGAATCCAGCGTTTCCCCG
>CAYGNZ010000096.1:0-1611 GCA_964351345.1 uncultured Bdellovibrionales bacterium
CCAAGCGTCCAACACTTCCTGAGCAGAGATTGCGGCAAGGCAGGCAGACGGGTGAGGTGTCGCAGCAGTACAAGTGTTTTTCACCGGTGTGCAAAAGCAGTCCGCTCGAATAAGACTCACATTCCCTACTGTTTGGCGTCCAGGCGTATTGGTGAAGGGAGCGGTATCGCCTTGGTAGTCAAAAGGCCATGGGCCCCATTTCACCGAACTCGAGGGACCAAATAGTGCAACGGTAGCAATGCCAAGCGCGGAAGCGAGATGAGTGACTGAGGTGTCGGGACCAATACAGCCAAGGCTTTGCTCGAGTACCGAGCTGAGTTGAGCAAAACGTAAACGCCCGGCTATTTCAATCACATTTTTTGGAGTCTGCTCGGCGATTCGTTTCGTCAGTTCTATGTCTTCAGCAAGCGGTCCTGAGGTAAGGAGAACTCGCGGAATTTGACGAGATAGTTCCGTCAGTAACTGTATCCAATACTGCTCCGGCCACTTTTTGTAACTGGCTTCGGGAAGAGTGTGTACAACGACGTACGGTTCTTGAGAAGGATCGAAACCTAAAAGTGCGAGAAACTCTTCTCGACTAGTACCACAACGAGGAGGAATTATTTTTCGCTGTGCGGGAATTCCCAGTGCCTCACAAAGCTGAAGGTTGCGCTGCACAACGTGGATTGTGTCATCGTTGAGGACTCGATGCGTAATTCCCAGATGTTTCCACCAGTCCTTCAAACGCAGCGCCGGCACTACTGATGCTCTTCGTTTTGCTGCCATCATGCAGTTGCCAAATGAGCGGTCACTTGAGGAAGTCGAGACCACCAGATCGAAACGTCGAAACAATTGGCGCAGGGTGCGAAGCTCTTCGCGGAAGCTCGGTCGTCGTGGAATGCTAATAATTTGAGAAATGTCGGTATTACCCTCAAGTGCGGCTTGCCGACCTTCTCGAACCATCATGCTAATTTTGGCGTCTGGATAGGCGAGTTTCAGCGAATGCGTCACGGGAGTTGCCAAGAGAGCATCCCCGAGTCCAGGAACAGCGAGCGTAAGTATGCGAGGGCTGGGGGGGAGATCCATCGAAATACTGTTAGTTGTCAATAACCGCGTGATTTATAGATGAATGCAAGAGAATGGGCAAGGTGCACCTCGTTCCCTCGACGCTTCGTCGGGGCTGGGATATGCTGAGCGTCAATTCGCCCGTCCCCGTCTTCGAATCAACGTTATGCAAGATTTTTCTTCTCTCAGTTCGCAAGCTTACGATATTTGGCGGGCCGGTGTGGACGCAGTCGCGCGGAGGAATGTAATTCCGAGGCATTTTCGCTGTGCTGCTGGAATTATCGAGTTGGGCAGCACACGAATCCCTACCGAATCAATCGGCAAGATACTGGTTATCGGAGCGGGAAAAGCGGGCGCAGAAATGGCCCAAGCAATTGAAGAGCAAGTTCCCGATTCACTACTTCCGAATCTCAGCGGTTGGCTCAATGTGCCAGAGAACTGTGTCAGGAAGCTAAAGCGAATTCATCTTCACGGCGCACGTCCTGCCGGGGTGAATCGTCCCTGCCAAGCAGGTGTGGAAGGGACGCGCAAAATACTTTCTCTTCTTGAGCAGCTCAAACCAGAGGA
>CAYGNZ010000096.1:1621-10260 GCA_964351345.1 uncultured Bdellovibrionales bacterium
CATTCTTTTGTCAGGTGGGGGTAGTGCCTTACTTACCTTGCCGCCTCCGGGAATCGACGTGAGCCAAAAACTTGCGCTCATCGATAGCCTTGAATCTGCGGGAGCCGATATCATTGAACTCAATACCGTTCGTAAACAATTCTCCATGGTCAAAGGAGGCCGGCTTGCCGCTGCACTTCCAAACTGTCCGGCGGTAAGCTTGATTATCTCGGATGTAGTCGGCGATCCTTTGGACGTCATCGCTTCCGGCCCGACAGTTCAGAATTCTACAAGCGTTCTCGATGCAATAGAAATCTTAAACCGGCGATGTGGTAGTGCTACACCTCGCTGGGCGAGCGACTATTTAAACGCGCTTCGTGTCACCGAGCAGAAACCCATTCCCACATCCCTGGAAAATGTTCTCATCGGATCGAATGAAATCGCCCTTGCGGCTTCAACGCAGGAGGCAACACGACTCGGCTATTCGGTATTCTCTCTTGGAGCAAGTAATACCGAAGATGTCGCGCTTCACGCCCAGAAGATTCTCGACTTGCTTCGGGGCTGTGCCTTGCGATCAAAACCAGTGGCTACTCCCGCCTGCATTCTCAGCGGAGGAGAGCCGAGTGTGGTGCTTGCTCCCAAGCAAATACGGGGGCGTGGGGGAAGAAATCAGCAACTTCTCCTCCATATGCTCAATTTGATGATGTTAGAACCCGATCTAGGAGCATTCTCGTTTCTTTCCGCGGGAAGTGACGGTGAGGATGGTCCGACGGATGCGGCAGGAGCAATTCTTGATCAAAAAATTCTTCAGGCTGCAAAACAACTCGATGAAGACCCCGAGGCCTACCTTGAACGGAACGACGCCTACACCTATTTATCCAAAATTAATGCACTCCTTCGCACTGGTCCTACCAATACAAATGTAATGGATTTACGTGTGGCGATTTGCCGCTAGCGAGCTAAGTTTAGAACATTATTAAAGATAATTCTTTTTTTAAGCTGTGGACTAGCGAAAGCACTGCCGTTATAAACAGATACCTTCCCGAAATTACTCTTGAAGGGCGCGCACATGAGTAAACTTGTTACTTTGGAATAATTTTTTATGAGTTTTTCACTCGAACAACACAGCATCACTGGTCCAACTGTTTTTAGAAATCTCTCACCTGCAGAGCTCTATGAACACGCGCTGGGAAGGGAGCGAGGTTCGGCAATTGTTGCGCAAGGTGCACTCGCCGTCTCTTCAGGTGAAAAAACTGGTCGGAGCCCCAAAGACAAGCGAATTGTTCAGCACCCAAGCAGCAAGGATGATATCTGGTGGGGCGATGTCAACATTGCTCTTAGTGACAAAGTTTTTACCATCAACCTCTGGCGAGCGATTGATTATCTCAACACTCGTCAAAGCATTTATGTTGTCGACGGCTATGCCGGATGGGATGAGCGCTATCAACTAAAAGTGCGCATCATTTGCTCACGCGCTTACCACGCACTTTTCATGCACAATATGCTCATTCGACCTACGGCGGAGCAACTTGCTGATTTCGGTGAGCCAGATTTTGTCGTGTTCAACGCAGGAAGATTTCCGGCGAATCGTTTTACCGATGAGATGACTTCGGAGACCAGCATTGATGTAAGCTTTGAACACAAGAAGATGGTCATCTTGGGCACTGAGTACGCAGGAGAAATGAAGAAGGGCGTATTCACTGTGATGAACTACCTCATGCCAAAGCAAGAGGTGCTTTCGATGCACTGCTCGGCAAACGTGGGTGATGATTCCGATGTCAGTCTCTTTTTTGGGCTTTCCGGAACCGGGAAAACCACTCTCTCTGCCGATCCTCGTCGTCACCTCATCGGAGATGACGAACACTGCTGGTCTGATCACGGGGTGTTCAATATCGAGGGAGGTTGTTACGCAAAATGCATTGGATTACGTCGCGAAACTGAACCGGAAATCTGGGATGCGGTGCGTTTCGGCTCGCTGCTAGAAAACGTCGTCTATGACGAGGCAACTCGAGAAGTCGACTACGATAATGAATCACTCACTCAAAACACGAGAGTGTCCTACCCAATTGAATACATTCCAAACGCAAAGATCCCCTGTGTCGCGGGGAATCCGAAAAACATTATTTTGCTCACGTGCGATGCCTTCGGCGTCTTGCCGCCAGTGAGTAAGCTCTCACCTGAACAAGCAATGTATCACTTCATCAGCGGCTACACTGCGAAAGTTGCCGGAACCGAGCAGGGGGTCACAGAGCCCGAGGCGACATTTTCAGCCTGCTTTGGCGCTGCGTTTATGGTCTGGCATCCGAGCAAATACGCTGAGCTGCTCGCCAAGAAAATGAAAGCTCACAATACCACAGCCTGGTTGGTGAATACGGGCTGGAGCGGTGGCCCGTACGGGGTGGGGGCACGCATGAAGCTCTCCTATACCCGAGCGATAATTGATGCCATCCATGATGGCTCTCTTGCAGAGGCTCCGTATGTAGAGGATGCCGTATTCGGTGTGCAAGTGCCGACCGAATGTAATGGCGTGCCCTCAGATATACTCGTCCCTAAAAACACATGGGGAGATAAGGCCGCATTCGATGCGACTGCGCAAAAGCTAGCTTCTCTTTTCCATAAGAATTTTGAGAAATTTGCTGAAGGCAGTAGTGAGGAAATTCGCTCCGCCGGACCAAAATCTTAGACGAAACGTGCTCGCGTCGAGGATACTGCGCACACTCGGCACGCGGGACTTGTCGAAAAGCTGCGGTTTTCCTCCAGAGTTTCCGGAGCCGTTGCACAATCGAGCAGTCCTAGTAAACTGCCCGGATGTCTCAGACTACTATCTCAAAACCATTCCGAAGCTTACTGCGCTACGCGCGCGGGCACCAAAGCGCAATCCTCCAGGGTACGCTCTACTCAGTAAGCAATAAGCTCTTTGATCTTGCCCCACCAATTCTAATTGGGGCGGCTGTTGATGTCGTGGTGTCAAAAGAGAACTCGTTTCTTTCCGGACTTGGAGTAGAAGAAGTTGCCGCCCAACTTTGGTTACTTGCGGGCTTGACGTTGGTTATTTGGGGTCTTGAGTCTTTCTTCGAATACCTTGCGGCTCTTGCATGGAGAAACGTTGCCCAGTCAGTGCAGCATGACTTACGAGTGGATGCGTTTGATCATATTCAAAAACTTGAGCTGGCGTACTTTGAAGACCGTAGCACAGGGGAGCTGATGTCGATTCTCAACGACGATGTCAATCAGCTTGAGCGATTCCTCGATATTGGTGCCCATGAAATACTTCTTCTGCTCACCACAATACTCGTTGTTGGTGGGATGTTTGTGTATCTCGTCCCGAGCCTTGCATGGATGGCCCTGGTGCCGATGCCATTTATTGCTCTTGGATCGCTGCGGTTCCAGTCACTGATTGCGCCTAAGTATGCTGCCGTGCGAGGCCAGGCAGGAATTGTCAATGGACTACTGGCAAACTCACTCGGTGGAATCGCGACGGTTAAAAGTTTCACCGCGGAGTCGTTCGAGACAGAGAGAGTTCGCGCCGTGAGCGAGGAATACAAGGAGAAGAACTTTGACGCGATTAGCATGAGCGCGAAGTTCGTGCCCCTAATCCGTATGGTGATAGTTCTTGGTTTCTCCGCCATTATGGTCTACGGCGGTCAATTGGCCGCCTCTGGCGAGTTAAACGTTGGTGCCTACAGTATCTTGGTTTTTATGACACAGCGCCTCCTCTGGCCATTGACTCGACTGAGCACGACCTTAGATCTCTATCATCGAGCAATGGCTTCAACGGCAAGAATTTTTTCGGTGCTTCAGCGGCAGCCGGAGATAGTGGACTCGGCGTCGACGACGGCTCTTTCGCACGCTGAGGGAGCGATCTCTTGCCAAAATGTTTCCTTTTCGTATGCGAATAACATTCCCTGTATTCAAAATCTTTCTCTCGACATCGCTGCCGGACAAACTGTGGGAATTGTCGGCGCAACCGGCTCAGGTAAAACGACGTTGGTGAAGTTGCTGCTGCGCTTCTACGATGTTGATACGGGCAGCATTACACTCGATGGCATTGATATTCGTCAGCTCTCCCAGCAACAGCTTCGTTCGGCAGTGGGCTTGGTTAGCCAAGATGTATTCCTCATTGATGGGACGGTGCGCGAGAACATTGAGTATGCTCGTCCCGGTGCAAGTGATGAAGAGATTCAGCGTGCAGCGAGAATTGCGGAGGCAGATCAATTTATCGCCAGCCTTCCGCAAGGCTACGCAACGCTGGTTGGAGAGCGAGGTCAAAAGCTCTCGGGTGGTCAACGGCAACGGATTTCTATTGCGCGAGCAGTACTGAAAGACTCTCCGGTGCTTGTACTCGATGAGGCAACCTCCTCAGTTGATAATGAAACGGAAGCTGCGATTCAACGCGCGATGTACAAGATCGCTCATTCTCGCACGCTTGTCGTGATTGCTCATCGTCTCTCTACCGTGCGCCATGCGGATACGATTTTTGTATTAGAACATGGCCAGCTAAAGGAAAGTGGTACGCATGATGAGTTACTTCGTCTCGATGGAGTATATTCTTCGCTTTGGAAGGTGCAAACCGGGGAGCTGCGGGATAGCGAAGAGGAGCCCATGCACGCAAAGAATTCTCAAGTACAAAGATAGAGGCGTAGGGGAAGCAAAGGTATGTCCAAAGAGAAAATACGTCTGGAGAGCGCAGGGAATGATACTCCAGAGTGGAAGCGTTGGGGGCCGTACCTTGCCGAGCGGCAGTGGGGTACGGTTCGTGAGGATTACTCAGCAAACGGAACGGCCTGGGAATATGTCAGTCACGATGCCTCTCGCAGTCGAGCCTACCGTTGGGGTGAGGATGGCCTTGCGGGGATTTCAGATTGGAAACAACGACTTTGTCTCGGCGTTGCCCTTTGGAATGGCCAAGACCCAATTCTAAAAGAGCGTCTTTTCGGTCTTACCGGGAATGAGGGTAATCATGGTGAAGACGTAAAGGAGTACTACTACTATCTCGATAGTACACCGACGCATTCCTATATGAAGATGCTTTATAAGTATCCTCAGGTTGAGTTTCCTTACGCTGCGCTTGTTGAAGAAAATCGGAAGATTGGCAAAGACAAGCCGGAGTACGAGCTAATCGACGCGGGGGTTTTTGAAGAGAATCGTTATTTTGATGTCACTGTGGAGTATGCAAAGCCAGCCCCAAATGACATCTACCTGAGGATTTCAGCGCATAATCTTGGTCCTGACACGGCTCGAATAGATCTTATTCCGCAACTTTGGTTTCGCAATACCTGGGCCTGGGAGCCTGATGATCCGCGTCCAAAAATGACCGAGGAAAAAGACCGCAGTGTGAAGTCCGTTCATCCTAGACTTGGAACGTTTTATTTCTACGCGACCGATGAGTCGGAGTTGATGTTTTGCGAGAACGAGACGAATCATCGGCGACTCTTTGGTTCAGAAATTTCTCATGCCATTTGTAAGGACGGAATCCACGACTACATCATCGATCAACGAGAAGAGGCGCTCCAGCAAGGCGGAGGCACCAAGGCTGGATACCATCAACGATTTTCCGTGCCGTCTGGTGAAACGGTTTCAGTCGTGGTTCGTCTAGTCGATCAACCGCAATCCTCGCCCTTGCGAAATGCGGAGAAGGTCTTTGAGGAAGCGATTCGGGACGCCGATGAGTTTTACCATGAGATACAAAAGGATGTTGCAGATCCAGATCTACGTTCCGTGCAGCGGCAAGCCTTTGCAGGAATGCTTTGGACCAAGCAGTTTTATCATTTCGATGTCCGTAAGTGGCTCGAGGGTGATAGTTCGCAACCGCGACCTCCCGAGCATCGCAAGTAGGTACGAAATGCAGATTGGCGACACCTCTACAATAAAGAAATCAGTTCAATGCCGGACAAGTGGGAGTACCCCTGGTACGCTGCTTGGGATCTCGCCTTTCACTGCATACCTCTTGCCATGGTGGATCGAGAATTTGCCAAAGAGCAACTCGTCTTAATGACTCGCGAATGGTACATGCATCCAAATGGCCAGCTTCCTGCCTACGAATGGGCCTTTGGTGATGTGAATCCTCCCGTGCATGCCTGGGCCACCTGGCGTGTTTTCCAGATTGATAGAAACCTCAACGGGGATAAGGCGGATTATCAGTTCCTCGAACGAGTTTTTCACAAGCTGATGCTGAACTTTACCTGGTGGGTGAACCGAAAGGATGCCGAGGGAAGAAACTTGTTTCAAGGGGGATTCCTCGGACTTGATAATATTGGAGTATTCGACCGAAGCGCTCCCTTGCCAACGGGCGGTCACATCAACCAAGCAGATGGCACAAGCTGGATGGCGATGTATTCGCTCAATTTGATGCGAATAGCTCTCGAACTCGCGCAAAAGTTCCCGGTGTATGAGGATATTGCGTCCAAGTTTTTTGAACATTTTCTGCTCATCGCAGAATCGATGACGAACATGGCCGGGGAGGGAGTCGGGCTCTGGGATGAAGAGGATGAGTTTTACTACGATGTCCTTCAAATGCATGATGGCTCTGTGCACCCGCTGCGTGTTCGTTCGATGGTAGGGCTCATTCCCTTGTTTGCAGTAGAAACTCTCGAGCCAGAACTTCTCGAACGTCTTCCTGGTTTTCGAAGACGCATGGAGTGGTTTTTAAAATATAGACCCGATCTCGCCGATCTTGTTTCTCGCTGGCATGAACCGGGACGCGGTGAGACGAGATTACTATCCTTACTCAGGGGACATCGAATGAAAGCGCTCTTAGAGCGTATGCTCGACCCAAATGAGTTTCTCTCAGATTTTGGAATTCGCGCGCTGTCGAAGTACCATGAGGCGCATCCGTACAAGTTCAATCTTGATGGGACAAAATCGACGGTGAGCTATCAACCTGCCGAGTCTGATACTCTCATGTTCGGAGGGAATTCAAATTGGCGTGGACCAATCTGGTTTCCGGTGAATTATCTCCTCGTGGAGTCACTGCAAAAGTTCCATCACTACTACGGAGATGAGTTTAAGGTGGAATGTCCCGTGGGATCGGGAAAACAGGTTACCTTGCTTGAAGCCGCTGAGGAAATTTCTCGACGTCTGATTAGGATTTTCACCGAGGATGAAGAAGGGAAAAGACCAGTATACTCTCAATACAAGCAGTTGCAGGAGGATCCTAATTTCCGTAATCACATACTATTTTTCGAGTATTTCCATGGAGACAATGGCAGGGGAGTCGGAGCATCGCATCAAACGGGATGGACCGGATTAGTTGCGAAATTAATACAACCTCGTCGTGATCGTTCGAAAGAACAAGATTCTTTTTTCCATGATTGTAGTAAAAAGCCAGATACGAGGTAGTCATCGTCTGGCAGAGGAACAACGCTGAATATGGATGAGTTAAATTCAAGGCAAAAAAAATATCTACGTGCAAAAGCGCATTCGCTTCGACCGCTGGTTCTTGTGGGGAAAGATGGAGTAAGCGAAGGCGTGATTGAGGAAGCAAAGCAGGCTCTGTTTCACCATGAACTGATTAAAGTAAAGTTCGTGGATGGCAAAGAAGAGCGGCAAGAGCTGACCGCGAAGCTCGTTGAGGAAACGCAATCTTCTCTCGCGGGAACGATTGGTAATATCAGCATACTGTATCGAGAGCACCCGGAAGCCGAAAAACGTCAGTTCGTCCTGCCCGATTAAGAATGAAGAGCACCCCCGGTAGCCAAACAACATAGTGAAGGAGAAAATAATGGATGTTGCGACCGCACTAAAAACTCGACGAGCAGTGAAGCAGTTTGATCCTTCGCACAAACTCTCGGAGGAGGAATTGCAATCTCTTGTTGCCATGGCCCTACAGTCACCAACTGCGTTCAATATTCAACATTGGAGATTGTTGCTGGTTGAAGACCCAGAGCTGCGGAAGCAAATTCGAGCAGTTGCATGGGACCAGGCGCAGGTTACGGACGCGTCTGCGCTTTTTATTCTCTGTGCTGATACGCTCGCCTGGGACAAAGAACCCATTCGATACTGGAGAGACGCGCCAGAACCCGTGCAAGAATTTATGATTCCTGCAATCAAGCAGTACTATCAAGACAAAGAGCAGGTGCAGCGTGATGAAGCGATGCGTTCCTGCGGAATTCTTGCTCAGTCGTTAATGCTTGCGGCAACCTCGCTGGGATATCAATCCTGCCCGATGGACGGTTTTGATTTTGATGCCGTGGCAGAGTTGGTGCGCCTGCCTTCAGACCACCTGATCGCGATGTTTGTGGTAGTAGGGAAAGGGACAAAAGAACCTTGGCCGAAACCGGGTCAACTCAGTGCTGAGGAAGTTCTTGTTCGAGATAGATTTTAAGCAGTAACGATACGCTCTGTTTGCTCGTTCGCTACGTACTAACCTCGGCTCCGACGGATGACGCTTCGAGTTTTCGGAATACGTAGTTCGTATACCCCAGGGTAAGAATACAACTCGCCCAGGTGATACCACACACAGCCCACCACACTCCGAGTATGCTCCACTGCCAATGGTAAATAATCGCCGGAAGAATGAGCAGCGGAGCAATTATTTGTCGAACGCTGCCGATGAAGAAGCCATACACGGGCCGTTGCAGTCCTTGCAAAGAATACACGCTCATCCACAGTAAGCCGTACGCGAGTAAGCTAAACGAGGCAACAAAGAGGTGCTGCTCACC
>CAYGNZ010000097.1:0-3559 GCA_964351345.1 uncultured Bdellovibrionales bacterium
GTGGCCTTATCAATTTTTCGGTAGCTACCACTGGGGAACTTCCGATTACGGCTGTAGTAGTAAAAAAACGAGGAGCGTTGGTAGAGCCTATGACGATCCATTACTTTCAGCATAGGCCAGACAAAACTAGTTCCGATAAATAACATCGAAGGCTTATACCTCTCCCCCTCTTTCTTCACACTTGTTTTGGGGTAGTACTGAGGTTGAAGGAAACTCTCGGTAGTCCAGACATTGGCAATTTCTAGTAGATCTTGGTCTGCTTTTCTTGGTGTCGGGCGAAGGACGAGTGGACCACAAATAAGATCCTTCGGTTTCTTGTTCAATTGCTGTTCCACTTCTTGCAACAGACTCTGGATAACATTACACACTCCGTAGGCGCTCCAATGGGTTCCTGTTGCGGCGAAGGTTCTTACATTTTTCCCACGTTCAATCTCTCGAAGAATCTTTGGACCATCGATAAACGAGACGGAATGCTGTTGAAGTCGGTCTGTAAAATATTCGTACTTGCTCTGAAGAGGCGGATGGGGAGTTAAGAATTGGGCAGGAATCTGGTCTTGGTAGAGCTCGGCCTTACTTGCGCTTAGAATCAGCGAAAATCCAATACCTCTTTGATGTAAGGCGTTTTGAAGCGTCGCTAAATCCTGTGCTAACACCTCTAAGGTTTCTTCAGACGCCTGACGCTTTCCGTTAAGCGCTTCAATATATTCTCGCTCAAATAAAATACCATTTTTTCCTAGAACGACTTGGCTGTTGTAGTTCGTTGAGAGTAATCCAAATGCTTCGTAGTTAAGTTGATTGTCGCTTCGTACAAAGTAGGTCCATAAGCCGGACTTTTTCATCAACCACTCTTCAGCTTTTTCCTGATACGACCCTGTGAGTAATGCATCGATGGTAAGCAAGGGAGCATGCTTGGGTAGACTCACCCCATGGATCCGAAGCCTTTGTAAGGGCTCAAATTGCATCTGAATCATCGGTGCTATGGTGCAGAGCGAGAGAAAGAGAAGAAAAATTGCGGACCGAATCATCATAATCAAAAGCGAAAATAGAGAAAGGGATCGTAACTAGAAGTCGAAAGAGAAAGCACGGATAAGAGATATGCGAGAGCCGCAAAGAGCAGGAGGCTGGCACGAGGTTGTCTCGATTGAGCGAGTCCTGAGTCATCCTTAGTTTCTATAAGCCGTGGTGCGAGTACTGGAGCAAAGGCAATGCTCAGGCCTAAAATAAAGACAAAGATGCCACGAGTGTGAATAATGTTGGCGGTAGCTACACCCGGTAGGCTTCTACCAAAGGCCGATAAATCAAAAAGCGCACAATAAAACTGCCACGCTTGCTCTATTGTGTCGGCCCGGAATAGTACCCACGAGAGCAGCACAATGAAGTAACACTGCGCTACTCGTAGGGGTCTTGGTATGGATTGTATTGTTTTAAGCCAAAACACTCGCTCAGCGATTAACCATAGGCCATGATACAAGCCCCACAACACAAAGTTCCAACTTGCCCCGTGCCACAAACCAGAAAGAAAAAACACGCAGCCAAGATTCACGTATGTTCGTCTTGAGGAGATGCGATTACCACCAAGGGGAATATACAGATATTCCTTCATCCAGTTTGACAGGGATATGTGCCAGCGACGCCAAAACTCTGTGATGCTTTGTGAAATGTAAGGCCAGTTAAAATTCTCAAGGAAATGAAAGCCAAGAACTCGCCCCAA
This sequence comes from uncultured Bdellovibrionales bacterium, assembly GCA_964351345.1. GTDB lineage: Bacteria > Bdellovibrionota_C > UBA2361 > SZUA-149 > SZUA-149 > SZUA-149. The sequence goes on from CAYGNZ010000097.1 coordinate 1,712, forward strand.
CCCTATTGCCATGTCGGAATAGCCGGAAAAATCGAAATAAATCTGCATCGAGTAACAGATAATCCCTAGCCAGGCGTACGGTAGCGAAAGACTAGCAGTATCGAGCGCAAAGACATTGTCTGCCACCGCACCAAGTGGATTCGCGAGCAATACCTTTTTCGCAAGACCAATACAAAAGCGGTAACTACCGTACACCACGTCAACCCAACGATACTCCCGGTTGCGAATTTGGCTCTCTACATCGTGATAGCGAATGATTGGACCCGCGATAAGTTGCGGGAAAAAAGCGACATACAGCAAATAGTTAAGTAAGGAGTGTGATACTTGCGCCGTGTGGCGGTACACATCTGAGAGATAACTAATTTTCTGAAAGGTGAAAAAGGAAACGCCGATGGGCAAAACAACATCAAGCGTACCCAGAGAGTTTAGACCAAAGCTTTGCAGTAAGGAGTTTAGTTCACTAAGAAAGAAATTTGTATACTTGAAGTAGCCTAGCACTGCGACATTTTGCAGCACTCCGACAGTGAACCAAGCTTTCCTCTGCTGAGATACTTCCATCCTGCGTGCCAGGATGTAGTCAACGAAGGATGAGACAAAAAGGAGCGCTACGACTTTCGGTGCCCCCCACGCGTAAAAAAGATAGCTACCAATTAGGGCAACAAGGTTGCGAAGTTTCTTAGGGGCTAGAAAATAGAGCAACAAGAATGCGGGGAGGAATGCAAAGAGGAATGTAAAGGAACTAAAGACCATTTGCGGTAGAGATTGGCTGAAGTGTCACGGCGTGAGGTGCTCTTTTTGATTGGCCGAGCATAACGCTTCTCGTTCATTCCGTAAAAGCGACTGCTCGACGAACAGGACCTTTAAAAAGGGGAAATCCAAAACTAAGCTCAGTATGCAAGCTCAGTATGCAAGTATATACAGCGTATTAGAGCGGTTTTCCCGCTGACCTTGCAACGATAACTCCTGCATGCAAGTCTGCCAGCAAGTGAATCCGTGGAAAAGTTGCGGCAACTGCGAATTTCGCTCTGATTTTTTTAAGCCGCAAAAAAACGCAAAGGAGAATGCCGTCATGACCGATGCAAACGCCACTGTAACGGCAGGAGCAACAGTGTCACTAGAGTATACTTTGACTCACGAAGGAAAGACGCTTGAGTCAAACGTCGGAAACGATCCTCTCGTCTATACTCATGGCCAACAGCAAATCATTCCAGGTCTGGAAAAAGAGCTTACCGGAACAAGCGTTGGTGACTCCAAGGAAATTGTCGTTTCGCCTGAAGAGGCATACGGACCAGTTCACGAGAAGGCATTTGTGGAAGTGAAGAAGGAGCAAATTCCTGAAGAAGCACACAAAGTCGGGGTTCAGCTACAAACCCAAGATGCTCAGGGCAATCCCATGCATCCACGGGTCAAGGAAGTCAAAGACGAGACGATCATTCTTGATTTCAATCATCCCCTTGCAGGCAAGACATTGAAATTCGATGTAACGGTAATGGCTATCCAGTAGGGATAGCCACAATCCTCGGGAGCGTAGTTTCGCTTAGCGCTTCACAATATGCTTCCAACGTAGTCTCGGCCAAAGACCGATGGCTATCGTGTGCTGAGTATTCACCTCAATAGTTCCTAGCCGTAAGAGGCGCGTTTCGGCAGAACAACGGTGTGCTCTTCTCCTAGTGTGTAGAAGTGATCCGAGGCGCATTGCACCTCGATAGAAGCTGCTTCCTGAAATGAGGCCATTTCGACTTTGCAGCCGCGAGATTTTAAATACCAAATCACGGGCAAGTAATCCTTATCTCCTGCGAGGAGAATCATCGTGTCGACTTTTTCTGCCAGTGTAACGGCATCAATACT
>CAYGNZ010000097.1:3569-10243 GCA_964351345.1 uncultured Bdellovibrionales bacterium
GGGTCTACTGACTTAACCGGCTGTTTGATTTCGCCACCTAAATCGCGAACCCAAAATCGTCGAAACTTTTCTGATACTCGTAGCCCTCGCTTTTTATAGTACACGTTTCTTACTAAGGTGCGACCGGCAGTGGTGAGGGGTATGATGGTTTTCCAGTCAGGATACGCTCGATGACTACTCTTCTTTCCCCGCGGCGGTTCGTAATTCTGCGCCACGGTGATCTCCAGATTTTCGCTGTCGACTAAAATGGCAATTCGTTGAGATTTGAGCACTGAGACCTTTCTCGTATTACAAAAAAAACTGCATCGTCGATTTCTTCCTTCAGGCTACTACACACGTTGGAAGAGAGGAATAGAAAACCTCACCGTGGTAACAAGGTAAAAGAACGTTCTCACAAGAGGGGTGTCGCCCTATTTCAATCTCTTCGAAATGAAAGACGCGCTCACGCGAGACATTAGTGAGGAAATGACTCACCGAAAGAAGCGGGGGAGTTTCAGTTATGAAAATCAAAGAACGATGCGGACTCGAGTATTAATCGAGTCCGCATCGTTAAAAAATCGACAGCCTACTGCGAAAGAATTTCCTCGCAAGCAGCGACCGCTGCATTCCTCTTCGCTCGCTGCTTTGTTCCTCCAACGGCCGTCCATTGTTTTCGCTGGCCACCAATTCTCAGCACGCACGTGCAAGAAAAAACGGGCGCATTAGGCGGACCGGACGATTTGAAGGAGTAGTCAGGAACTCTTCCGTTCGAACGCGCCTGGCACCACTCCTGGAGAGCACCGACGGGATTGTCCGCAGCGGTGGTTGCGATGGACGAGGCTTTTTCCGCAGATGCCGAATCTCCAACCGCCAACTCCGTGTCGCTCGATAATTGCGCGAGCAAATCAGCAGATGCTAATTGCTCCGAGTGCTTCTTATTCGACGCAACATGCGGAGCCGATGTAAGAGTTTTACTGCCGACTACTAATGTTGCAACGCATGTAAAATTAGCTCGATGATCCTCACCCCCTCTGGTGGAGTCGTAATTGGGAGGGGCGATCTTCTCCTTCATGCAAATCTCGAGCAAAAGTCCCTTGGCATTGCCAACGTCTGACGTTTCTGGAGCCTCCATTTGAAGGGTACCTTTCGATTTACGAGGGAAACTAGCTAAGCGCTCAATCAGATCAAAAGCCGCCATCAATTCGGCTCGGCGACGGGTGCTTGCAGTGAAAGTCTCTGAAGTACACTTTTGGCCTCCACGATATAAGGATGCACGCGAGTGAAACTGGGGGCTGTGACTTTCCCCAGATTGCTCGGTATCCAGCTTTAGTGTATCCGCGTGCGGGAATCGACAAAACTGGTGCGCCATCGGAAAGATTTGAAACACTTGCGATGGATTATTCTCTAGCCACTGCATCGCATTCTCTTTGAGCTCGCACCAAAGCTCATCAGCTTCGGTGCCGGCAAAGAGAATGCGGGTAATTTCTGCAACGGCGACAGATCCAGCAGCAATACGTTCGCAAATCACCTCTGCTCGCACATGATCGAGCGGAAGAGTTTCATCGGTAATCCACTTAATGAATCTGTCAAACTCTCCCTCATCTAACGCGAGCAACTTTTGCTTGTCTGCATTGCTCAAGCGGTTAAGCAATTTCTCCCGATAGACCTCGCACTTTCCGTCACGCATTTCATCGGACACGGCGTTAAGATGCTCTCCAATCGTCACGAGTTCACTGAGCTCGTATGGGCTTGCCGCACCTTGTAAGTGCGCATGAAGAATGCGGTGATTCACGAGATCAGCGAATCGCCGAATTGGTGATGTCCAATGCGCGTATGCCGAAAGGCTCAAGGCAAAGTGACCTTGGTTCTCAGGACCATAACGCGCCCTATTCATAATGTGTCGAGACTCCGCGTTGAGTTCCTCCAACATCTCAGCAGTGGGTTCGACAAGCAGCTTACCCAAGGCCTCGAGATATTGAGCGCGAACTTCCTCCTTTCGAGTGGTATGATTACGCAGAAGCAAAGTCACTCCCTGCTCAAGCAAATGACTCGTCACTGCATGATTGGTGAGAATCATCAACTCTTGGATAATCAGATACGCCCGATAGTATTGCCCCTCGGGCATTCTCTCGACATCGCCTTCTTCGTTCGTCAGCAATCCTTTTTTGAGGTCAAACACTACGAGAGCGCCTCTCTCTCGACGCTTGTTAAGTAATCGTTGAGCAAGCTCGAAACAGTCTCGCCACCACGTATGCCCCGCACAGGACTCGTCGTCTAAAAATCCGTCAACTTCTTTATACGTAAAACGTTCTTGACTGCTTAGTCTGGTTTTGACGATCTCCGTTCTGATTACCGTGAGATCTTCACTAAGCGTAATCGAAAACGTAATAGTTTTTCTGCTTTTTCGCGGGAGAAGGCTGAGTTCGTTGTCGGCGAGTTGTCGGGGAAGCATTGGTCTGTTCCCCGTCGCGAAGTATCTTGTGAATGCTCGTCTCCGAGCCTCCTCGTCGACATCTCCTCCTTTCGGAATGCTGTCAGAAACATCAGAGATACTAACCTCTATCTGCCAGCCATTTTCATTGCGGCTTACCCAAATCGCGTCATCCAAATCACGCGACGTAGGACCATCAACAGTTACTCCTTGAGTAAGAGGGCGCGGATCCTTTGCCATCGGAAACCTCCATATTCACAAAACCTGAAAAACTGAAAAACATCCCCGTCACATCTCCCGGGAGAAGCGACGGAATGTTGAAATGACATCTGCCCCAAAAGGGAATGAAGGAGAAAGACACTTAAATTGTCCTACTATAAATAAGCGGAAAAACCAATTCGAGAACAAAGGACCGCAATTCCTCAAACGGTCTTTGAAAGTGGGAATAAAAAGAGATCTAGTCAGAGGCTAAAAATGCGTAAACAGTGGTGACGTGCTCTTAAACGCTCTTTCACTAGATTCATCTATCATCAACCCGTAGTCTAATCTTCGCCTCTTTCCATTTCGGAGCGAGTAGACCTAGAAGCGCTGGCACCTTGTAGTATACGTGTAAAAACTATGAAGGAATTCGTTTGAAAATGGCGAATAGGTAAAATAGAGCTGGGAAAATCAAAAGTGAGCCAATACAGAGTGCCCAAACCAAGGCTCGGAGCGTCGCGTCCGGCGCTGCCGCATCATAGAGGCTAATTGAGCTGTTATCACTGAGCATGATTACATTGGGGAAAAACATCAAAAAGTACCCCGTGAGTACGCTGCTCGAAATTCCACCCACGAGTAGTCGAGAACGCCACGGTGTTTTTCGACTGAGACTGGTCCATAGTAGAAAGGCAAACGCTGTGGCAAGAATCATGCAAGCAGCAGCAAGTTCTGAGAAAAAACGACTTAGTAAACCAATACCTTCAACTTCAGCCGCCAAAAACACGAGAGCACCACTGAGCATAGTCAAAGGTAAGAGACAACGGGCACGGTGCCTTACATAGTCTCGCAACTCTTCGCTCATTTGCTCACCGAGCAAAAAAACAGCGGCTTGGAGCGCGCAAAGTAAGCAGGCAAAAACTCCGAGACTCAAAGAAAACCAAGAAAGCCAAGGAAACAAATACAGTTCAGGAAAACTCGACGCCTGAAGATCGATTCTTCCACTGCTCAGCGTCGCCATACAAACTCCCATCATCAATGGGGTAAGTATACTGGAGAAGATAAAAAGACGATTGTACCATTTCTCGCTACCGTCCTTAATCGCGTCGTAATGACGAAAAACGAAAGCACAGCCACGCAGCACAATTCCTAGCAAAAGAAGAGAAAGAGGTATGTGGAGGACTACACTTATTGTCGAGTAAATTTTTGGAAAGCCGACGAAAAGAATTACGACCGCCAGGATTATCCACATGTGATTTGCTTCCCAAACGGGCCCAATCGCTCGGTAGCTGACGCTCGACATCTCTTCTCGTTTTGACCTCGGTAGCAGCGCTTCGAGAATCCCGATACCAAAATCTGCACCGCCCAGTAGCAGATACAGCAAAATAGAGATGCCAAGAAAAAAAATAATGGTTAATAACATCAAGGTGTCCTTGTGCTCGAATAGTGCTCAGGAAGTGTTTTGATTTGCCGGTAGAGTAGCCAAGAAACTATGAATGCGAGAGAGAGGTAAAGGAAGATATACAAAGCAAGCGAATAAGCAATTCCTGGCATGGGTGTCACCGCGTCAGCAGTTTTCATTATTCCGTAGATTATCCAGGGCTGTCGTCCAACCTCAGTGACAATCCATCCTGCCTCTACCGCTATCATTCCCAAAGGCGTTGAAAAAAGTAGCAGACGCAAATACCAACGTTTTTGCAGCGGATCTTTTGAGCGTAAGCGCTGGGCAAAATAATAGAGCGCAAGCACCGCCAATGCCATGCCGCAGGCAACCATTATTTGGAAAGCCAAATGCACGATCAGGACCGGAGGCCATTGATCTCTAGGAATATCATTCAACCCTGTTACTTCAGCAGAGAAAGATCCATGGGCCAAAAAGCTTAGCAGCCCGGGAAGCTCAATGCCGTAGCTAATCGTTTGCGATTCGGTGTCCGGAATTCCCCCGATGACTAAGGGAGCCCATGACTGGGTCTCGAAGTGAGATTCCATCGCTGCAAGTTTTGCCGGCTGTCTCACCGCGATATCTTTCGCCGCGAGATCTCCGCTCAACGGCTGAAGGAGGGCAGCAATACCACCTAGAATCAAGGCGATCTCGACTGCTTTCCGATGAAAGAGATTCGTGGGCGATTTAAGCAATAGTCCCGCATGAATGCCCGCGACAGCGAAGCCTGTTGCCTCAAAAGCGGCAAGACTCATGTGTAAGGCTTGGGTAAACCAAGCGTCATTGAAAAACGCCTGCACCGGATCGATATTGCTAAATACTCCGTCATGATAATCAAATCCGCTCGGTGCGTTCATCCAGGCATTGGCAGAGACCACAAGAATCCCGGATGCAAGGCCGGTAATACCGACCATTACTCCACTTCCCCAGTGAAGATACTTGGGCACCCTGTCCCAACCGTAGAGGAAAATTCCGAGAGCAATTGCTTCGAGAAAAAAAGCAGTTCCCTCCCAAGAGAATGGTAACCCGAAGATGGGACCTGCATGCTCCATAAAGTGTGGCCAGAGCAACCCAAGTTCAAACGACAAGAGAGTTCCTGAGACCGCGCCAGTTGCAAAAAAGATTGCGACGCCTTTCGACCAAGCTTTAGTGAGATCGAGATAGACTTGCTCACCAGTTCGAAGATATCGCCAGTGACTGCTCGCCATCAGAAAGGGCATTACCATGCCAATACAAGCAAAAATAATGTGAAAGCCCAGGGAAAGGGCCATTTGCAGACGGGCTGCTAAGAGAGTTTCCATTTTCCTCGGCAGTTCACGTAGAGAATCGATTGATTGCTCTACCAAATTTCTGATTCGCTTTAGTCGACCGTAGCCTATAAATATTCCCAGGTGACAGCAATACAAAGCAGGAAGCCGTTTTCGATATTTTGCCGACTTCAGCTATGTCCAAGGAGGGTATGCTTGAGCACTTCAGAAAGCGGAAAAAAGCGTCGAACAGGGACTCCTAGCTCGCTAAGCGAAGATTTTCTAAATAAACCCTAACAATTCTGAGAGAGTGTGAGTGCTCTCACTATGGATTCTCGAAAGATTAACCTGTAGTCTAGATTATCGCCTCTTTCCATTTCCGAGCGAGTAGACCTAGAAGCCCTTGCTCTTTGAGATCCCCTCAAAGGACAGGGGAAACTCCTAGGGTTTTCTGATACCTCATTTCTTATTTTTCCCATCTCTTCCCTTGTTCTCTAAAGGCATTCTTGGCCAAGGAGATATCCAATGTCGATCTTTGAGACGACGCCGGCATTCTCAGAGTGCTTGCAAGCGCTCGATGCGAGAATCGCGGCAGAGACAGAGAAAGATGCTCGAAAGACACAGCAGCAAATTCGCCGCGTCTTTCTTGCCTTCGCCAGTTTCGTCGAATCTTTGCGACTGGAAACACCGATTGAAACGGTGGTGAAAGACGCGGATACGGCGAATTGGCTCGTGGCTCGTTATCTTGTCATCGTTGTCAAGGATGCCGGTGCGCAGGCTGCGCAACGGGCAAGTTGGGCCTTACGGCAGATTGTCTCGTATTGGCAGGAAAATGACTTCAGCGAGTTACTTGCCAGCGACATTCGAACGCCGACGAATCCTCCTGCAGAACCAGTCCTTGACTGGCTGGACCTTTGGAGCGAGGAACTTGATCGCCGCTACCAACTTGGCTTTGACCAAGAAGGCGAACCACTGCCAAGGGGACGAGCCTCCGCTCAAGCGATAAGTGCAGAGCGAGTGTCGGCACTGAGGAGCGAGTTTGTTTCCGTAATAAAATTCGCTCTTGAACGGCTAAAAATCGACTGCATACTTGGTGAGACTGACCCAGAGTTGGTGTGGCAAGATGAGGCGGAAAGAGATGATGAAACGCCCGAACATGTGCTTCGAGAAGCTCTTGCGGATAGTCGAGGACGAATGTTCCGGCTCTATTTGTACAGTCTTTGCGGCAAGAGAACCAAAGCCACAGTCGAGGGAGCAACATCAAACCTTCGTGGTGTTTTGGACTTTCTCTATGCTGAAAAACTGTGTGACTTTCCGGCCAGTCGGCTGCGCACCCCTAGTCTGAATCCGGAGTTTCCGGACTACGACTTTATAGATTCTT
>CAYGNZ010000098.1:0-583 GCA_964351345.1 uncultured Bdellovibrionales bacterium
CCAAATTTATAGCCCAGTGCATAGACACCAACATCTGAAAGATTCGCCAAGCGCTGAAGAAGGAAGCGATCAGAAAAATGCATCAGAAAGCCACCCACCCAAGACCAAATAAGCGGAAGACTATAGGCAAGCATTTTTCTCAGTAACGAGACGGAGTAGCTCAAACGAATTCGTCGAAGAATAAAAAAGACCAGATACGTTCCCACAATCAGATTCGCCAGCAGACCACCAAGCAGAATGCCTTGAATCCCCAAGCCGAAATACACGATGAAGAGTATGTTGAGGCACAGTGTGAAAAACACTCGAACCATCGAAACTGAAATGTAGCGAATCGATTCCTGTTTGATCCGCATATAGTCAAGCGGGATCTCATTGCTTGTCGTCACCGCAAGGGTGGCAAACATAATTTGAAATAATCCCGAATACTCGTCTGACTGAAAAATTACCCCCGAAAAGAGATCGGCGGTGGAATACAGCAAGACAAAGCCAAGTGCGGTGAGAACCCAAACAGTGAGTAGCGCAACACTAATGACTCGATGTCGTTGTTCCTCTTCCTCGAAATCAAAATAAAAGCGAACAACTG
>CAYGNZ010000098.1:593-7367 GCA_964351345.1 uncultured Bdellovibrionales bacterium
AACAACTGATTGGCTGATACCCATGGCAATGATGAAGCCCACGATGTAGGAGCAAAGATTGATAAGCTCCAAGGCACCGTATTCATCGGTGGTGATGTAGTGGGTGTAGAGGGGAATGAGAATAAAGGCGACGAGCTTGGTCATCATGTCGCCAAGTCCGTAGATTAGTGAATGCTTTGCAACGTTTTTTACAGTTTTATTCGCATCCACGGGTGAGTCGCTTTGAGGGTATTGGTTAATCGTAGAGTCAGTGGTAGCTGACACTACTTTTAATCACAAAACAACCTAGAAGTGGTTCTGTAGCTTTTCTCGCCGTTGTCTGGCTTTGGTCGGTTTGATTCGCTGAAGATGCTCGGCGACGCTCTCTAACGTGCTATCGAAGGGTTTTCGTCGAGGAATAGGTTTTTTATTCTCCTTTTCCATCTTCCAGCGCATTGTTGAATGGTAGTGTTCTTCGGCGGGAGTTCCACTCACATCTTCGAAATCTTTCCAATGTTCTGACTTGGAAGAATCCTGCCCCGCCATGTCTAAAAGACGCTCGATTGAGCCGGTGAATGTTTTTTGATCCTCTTTACTTCGGTCCTTTTCCTGATAGTCACCGGTGAGATACCCCGCTCCTTTACTGAACAAGTGGGGGTTATTCTGCGCCAGCGCCTCTGGAGCAAAGACTCCAAGACAAAGGGTGAAACAAACAATGGCTTTGATTACGTGCATCTTCTATAAGTTTTTAGGCGAATACATTTCTCTCTACTTATAGTTATGACTCCGCAGCAGACTCTTGTTGCCTAAGCGTTTTATTGTAACTAATGGATTTTAAAGCAAAATTAGTAATTTTCGATCTCGATGGCACTCTCGTCGAGTTCCCGCATGAGTTTCTCTTCTCCGAAGCAGAGCGAATTCTCAGCTCGCTTTCCCACCCGGCGGTGCCGCGTGCGACGCTTGAACAATGCTTTTCGGACTTCGATTTCTTCCGCTTTGTTGAAGTACCTGAGAAAGAAAGCTTCATTGCTCAGTTCTGGGAGAGTTTCAATTGGGTCGAGTTTCCCAAAGCCACGCCCTTTGAAGCGGCCGAGCCGCTTTGTCGAAGTTTTTTCGATTCGGGCGTAAAGCTTGCGATTGCCACTGCCAGAGTTGGCTGCAAAGAAAAGCTATACCAAGAATTGAGCGAACATCCGTTCGCGGGTCATTTATCACTCGTGGAAACAAGAGAAGATGAGGGGCTGGAGTGGACTGATAAACTTCCGCAAATATCGCGAATTTGTCAGCAGCTAAATATCGCGCCGCACGATGCAATGATTATCGGTGATATCCCCCCTGATATTACAAGCGGTAAAAAAGCAGGGCTTGGCTGTACGGTGGGAGTGCTCAGCGGTGGAATAAAAAAAGAGGTACTGCAAGCGGCTGAACCGGATATCTTAGTTGAAAGTATTGCGGAATTGCTCCGTTGATAAGTGTTCGCAATAAGCGTACTCTACGTATCTCGTTGAAACGTATGGAAGGAAGCGCGGCAGAAGGAGAACGTAATGAGCACCATTAGCGAGCTAACCAAAGAGCTACTTGGCCAAGAGGTTACGGTAGTGACAAGAACCACTGATCAAGCCTTTGGCGGAGTTTTCTCTGCAATTGAGTTTGGTGCTGCCGACAGCCGGATGGGTCCCACCGTCGCTCTTAAGGATGAGGAGGGAATGCTCTCATTTGTTTTTGACGTCTCAAGTCTTACTCCCGGCATCGTGCTTGAAGAAGAAGCTGAAGCTGAAGAAGAGGAGGAAGAAGACGAGGAAGAGGAGGAAGAAGACGAGGAAGAAGAAGAGGACGAGTACTACTCTGAGTAAGCCAGCGAGCCAAATCGATGTTGCGCTGGGCAAGAAAATAAAGTCAGAGCTTTCAACGTTTTATCTAAGTTTTGCACAATGTAAGGCTGGAGCCCTGCCGTCCCTGCGCCCTGAAATTGAAAATACCTCATTACTGTGCTGGTATTGTCCGCGCAACGTCCTAGAGAAAATTCTCTAAGTAGCCCTTTTTACAAGACAAATCCCATCTGAGGATTCCTTACTAATTGCATCTAGGACAGTATTTACTCTTACTTCATTGCCTGAGGTATACTACGTATTGCCGAAAAGCTTAGGTAAGCACTTAGAGGCACTAAAGATCTAATGATGAGGTCGCATTGAAGACAGCAGATATACGCGAAGCGTTTCTTAGTTTTTTTGAGTCGAAACAACATACTCGGGTACGGAGTTCCTCTTCGCTTGTGCCAGCAGGTGATCCCACGCTCTTGTTCACCAACGCGGGTATGGTTCCTTTTAAAGATGTGTTTCTTGGAACCGAGAAGCGGCCCTACTCTCGCGCAACGACCTGCCAAAAGTCTCTGAGAATATCAGGAAAGCACAACGACCTTGAGAACGTCGGTCGCACTGCTCGGCATCACACCTTTTTTGAAATGCTGGGAAATTTCTCCTTCGGTGACTATTTCAAAGAAGATGCGATCAAGTTCGCCTGGGAATTCGTTACCGAAAATCTCGCACTGTCCAAAGATAGTCTCTGGGTAAACATTTACGAAGATGATGATGAGGCTGGTGAGCTTTGGGCGAAAAATACCGATGTGCCGAAAGAGAGAATTCTGAAGTGCGGTGAAAAAGACAATTTTTGGGCGATGGGGGACACCGGACCCTGTGGGCCCTGTTCTGAAATTTTTTACTACCTTGGCGACAATGTTGCAGGCCAGAGCGAGGAGGAGTTTCGACTCGATGATGGAACCTATATCGAGATCTGGAACCTCGTCTTCATGCAATTTAATCGCGGGCCAAGTGGTGAATTAGACCCTCTACCAAAGCCCTCGGTTGATACGGGCATGGGCTTAGAACGTGTAGCCGCAATTAAGCAAAATGGGCGAGCAAACTACGATATTGATGTGCTCCGAGGCCTGATCAGTCTCACTGAAAAGCTTTCAGGAAAAACATACGTCGGTGATGACTACTCCCCAAAAGATCCTAGCGAACCGCAGCATGTCTATGATGTGGCAATGCGCGTGATTGCTGATCATGCTCGTGCCTGCACGTTTCTTATTGCTGATGGTGTCACTCCTTCTAGTGATGGCCGAGGCTATGTACTGCGCCGTCTTGTTCGTCGTGCCTGTCGCCATGCCCGTGCGCTTGGATTAAAGGAAGCCTTTTTGTTCCAAGTTGCTGGAGAAGTGGTTTCGCTGATGGGAGATGCCTATCCCGAGATAGTGGAACAAAAAGAAAAGATTGCTCAAGCAATTCGTAGCGAAGAAGAGAAATTTCTCACCACAATCGATGCGGGCATGGGGATGCTGGAGAAAGAAGTTGCTTCACTGAAAGCAAAATCCTTGAAGGTCTTTCCAGGGCATACTGCGTTCCAACTTCATGACACCTATGGCTTTCCCCTTGATCTTACCGAAGACATAGTTTCTGCCGCGGGAATGAGTGTTGATAGCGAAGGCTTTTCCAGTGAGATGGAAGCACAACGCGAGCGATCAAGATCCGCCAGAGCCTCTGAGACTGCCCAAATCCTTCAACGCTCGGTGAAGCCGATAACCTCGAAATTCGTGGGCTATGACTTCGATGAGTATGAGAGCAGTGTGTTGGGTATCTTTAACGAAGAGGGTGAGCTTGATGCGGGAAGTGCAGGTATGCAGCTTGCGATTATTACGGAGGAAACTCCTTTTTATGCCGAGTCGGGTGGCCAGATTGGTGATACCGGCAGCATTAGCTCAAACAGTGCTACCCTCGATGTGATCGACACCCAAAAAGTAGGAGCTGACTGCATTGCGCATATATGCACTTTGAGTGAGGGAGAAATCAAAAAAGGTGAAAAGGTTCGTCTCGCAATTGACGCGTCTCGTAGGGAACGACTGCGGGTGAATCACAGCGCGACTCATCTCCTTCATCTCGCGCTCCAAGAAGTGCTTGGCGATCACGTCAAACAAGCCGGCTCGAGAGTTTCCGAGCAGTCGTTGCGATTTGATTTTGATCATTTCGAGCCGATTACTGCTGAACAGATTGAAGAGATTGAAGACATCATCAACACCCAAGTACTCGAGAACCATCCCGTAGAGACAAAGGTGATGGATATCGAATCGGCAAAAAAGGCCGGTGCGAAAGCCTTGTTTGGTGAAAAGTATGGCGAGAATGTTCGGGTTGTTTCAATAGGCAGTCGTTCCAAAGAACTCTGCGGAGGAACGCACGCGCGGCGCTCTGGAGACATCGGTGTGGTACGAGTCATTGCCGAGGGAGCGATTTCTTCGGGTGTGCGCAGGGTTGAAGCTGTTGCGGGCAGAGGCGCGCTTGAGCGTTTAAAGCAGCAACGTCGAGTCCTTGATGCCCTTTCTTCTTCGCTCAGTGTAAATGAATCAGGATTGCTTGAGCGGATGATCAAGCTCGTTGAGCAGAATCGAGAACTAGAGAGGAAACTCGATAAAGTTTCTCAACAAGCAAACCAGGCTAAGGGCGGGGATCTGGCAGAGCAGGTACGAACGCTGAGCGACGGAACAAAAATTATCGTTGGCAAGATCGACGAGGCCAGCCCCAAGCAGCTTCGGGAGATGGCCGATGATTTGCGTGCGCGCCTTGGCTCTGGATGTATCGCGCTGGGTAGCGTTGCAAATGGCAAGGTCGCGCTTCTTACTGCCGTGACCGAAGATTTAACTCCGCGTTTCCATGCGGGCAACATGCTCAAACAGATGGCGGAAGAAATCGGCGGGAAAGGAGGAGGCCGTGCAGATCTCGCGCAAGCAGGCGGGGGAGATCCTAGCAAAATAGATAAAGCGCTTCAGCGTTTTGAGGAATTATTGCAATGAGCTTTATTAAGCGACTGCTGCCAACAATCTCTCAAACGACTTCCCTCGGGTGGTCGACCCTCCTCATCCTGCTGACCACGGTTACGATCCTCTCGGTAACCTTGCCCTCAGTTGTCAGCGATCTCTTAAATCCGGTCCCGTACAAGCAGGGTCAGGTTGCAACCCATACCGTGAGAGCACCTCGAGATGTGTTAGTTGCGGACACTCTCGGTACTGAAAAGAGACGTGAGCAGGCGATTGCGAATGCAGAACGAGTGTTTACCATTAGCGATAATACAGAAGAGGCCGTGGCCGAAGAACTCGCCGCCTTGTTTTCGGTATTGGGAGAACTTTCTCCCGGAGGAGAAAACGAAAAAGTGCGCGCAGAGCGCGCAAACTTTGAGCGTCGGTTTAATATCGATCTTGTCGGTGAAGAGTGGGAGCTGGTTTTTGATCGCGGTATTTGGACGGCACTTGAGAAATCCGTACTCTCAATCGCAACGCCAATTCTGCGTAAGGGGATAATCGCAAACAAGCGGCCACTGCGACATGTGCTTGCAGAGGGGCAACGGGCGATTCTAAGAAATGCCGAGACCGGCTCTGAACGAGAGATTCAGTCAGCAACCGCAGTGTTTGACCTTCGAGAAGCAGCGGAAGTCGCGGAGGCTTCATTTCCCAATAAAGGTTTTGGCAGGGGAGCAACCTTTGATTCCCTCGTGGACAAGTTCATCGAGTCGCTGCTCAAGCCAAACGTGATATTCGATACCCAGCAGACTGAAACCCGAGTAAAGGCTGCTGCAGAAAATATCGAGCAGGTCTACTACCGGGTAAAACAAGGGGAAGTAATTGTTCGTGCCGGAGATGTGATTAATGCCAGTCAGGAGCGACGCCTGGAATTTCTCCACGAGCAGATTGATGCTGGAGATGCCTGGCGACAATGGGCAGGCTACTTCGTTCTTTCATCGCTGATCCTGCTTAGTCTCTATGTCTTTACTCTTGAGTTTTGGCGAGATCGAGTCGTGCCAACTCGTGACCTTATCTTAATCGCCTTTACTCTAGTTGGTAGCTTTCTCGTGATGAAGCTCTTTTGGGTGCTCTCGAACTCCCTAAGCTACAGCTTTTATCTTTTTGACCCTAGCACCTACATTCTCGCAACACCGGTGGCCGCGGGTGGGATATTACTGCAAGTGACCCTCGGTGCACCTGGCGTGTTGTTATTTGTGATGAGTTTCTCCTTGCTGACCGGATTTTTTCTGGAAAATTCCTGGATAGTGCTGGTGATGATCGTGCTCGGGAACACCATTGTTGCAATTGCCGTTCGTCATTGTTCCCGACGCTCAGCCTTTATCTGGGCAGGCCTGCGAGTTGCCGCAGTAAACGTCGTAACCGTTTTTTGTTTTCTTCTGCTCTTCTCAGAGTATTCAACGGCGGAGATGGCCAATCGAGTTCTTTGGGCTATTGTTGGCGGTGTCTTTTCCGGAATTCTCGCTGCGGGGCTCACTCCGATCGCTGAGCACTTTGGCGGCTACATCACAAATATTAAGCTGCTTGAGCTGGCAAGTCTTGATCACCCCTTGCTACGAGAACTCTCTGTGCAAGCACCCGGGACCTGGAATCACTCAATGGTAATAGGACAGATGGGAGAAGCGGCTGCAGAAGCGATTGGAGCTACTTCTTTGCTTACCAGAGTAGGCGCCTACTATCACGACGTGGGTAAGATGAAAAAGCCTGCCTATTTCGTGGAGAACCAAACAAAGGTCAATCGCCACGACAAACTCACTCCTTCCATGTCGGCATTGATTATCAAAACTCATGTGAAAGATGGTATTGAGCTTGCGGAAAAATCTGGTCTCCCGACGGCGATTGTTGATTTTATCCCACAACACCACGGCACTGCCTTGATTGAGTATTTCTATGACAAGGCGTTGAAAGAGGCAGAAGCAGATGG
Organism: uncultured Bdellovibrionales bacterium; assembly: GCA_964351345.1. Taxonomy (GTDB): domain Bacteria; phylum Bdellovibrionota_C; class UBA2361; order SZUA-149; family SZUA-149; genus SZUA-149. Next base: position 7,340 of record CAYGNZ010000098.1, read on the forward strand.
TGAGGATGATGTGGAGGAGAGTAATTAC
>CAYGNZ010000098.1:7377-9263 GCA_964351345.1 uncultured Bdellovibrionales bacterium
CCGCTACGGTGGACCAAAGCCTCAATCCAAAGAGGCTGGTATCTTGATGATGGCAGATGGCATCGAAGCCTCCTCGCGAACCTTAAGTGACCCCACGCCAGCAAAGATTCAAGGTCTGGTCCAGAAGATGATTAACAAAGTATTCGCCAGTGGAGAGCTTGATGAAAGTACGCTCACGCTGAAAGATCTGCACCTGGTTGCGAAAGCCTTCACTCGAGTACTGACCGGAATTTATCATCGACGTATTGAGTATTCAGAGCCCGCAGAAAAGGGGAAGGACTCAACCGGGACAATGAAGATCCCAAAGATTCCAGCTCCCAAAGAAGAGACCAAAGAAACCGCGCCAAGCGAAGCCGCAGGGAAGAAAGGCAATGGGAATAGAGTTGTTAGTGAGGAAGGGAGTCGAGAAACAGCTGAAGAGTCAGGCACTAAAAAGTCAGATACGAAAAACAGCAAAGAAGCTCTTAAGCGCCTTGGGATCTGAGGCCGTAGAGCTGAGTATTCTCCTTACTGACGATTCCGAGATGCAAGAACTCAATAAGACGTATCGCGGAAAGGATAAGACAACGGATGTCTTGTCGTTTTGCTTGGCTGAGGGCGAGGGAGTGGAATTTTCGGGCGATCAGTTAGGGGACGTGGTGATTTCAATTCCCACCGCAGCAGCTCAGGCAGAGAGTCTTGGGACGGGTTTACATGAAGAATTATTACGGTTATTAATCCACGGCGTACTACATCTTCATGGATTTGAGCACGAATCGGTGCCCGAGAGTGTGGCCAAGGAGATGCAGGAGAAGGAAGAACAGCTCTATTCCTTGCTCTTGCCTGAGATAACTCAGGCGAACTAATTTTAGCTACGCGTGGCGCAAACCACTTTAGCCCGTTGAGTGACGTATCAGAACTTCAAACGCAGCAAAATTCATGAATAGAGAATTATTTGATAGCGGCAGTTTCCGTCAGCGAATTGAGCGCCTTCACGAGCGACTCATTGCGCTGGGAGGTTATCTTTGACCTGCGCAAGATCCGCCGACGTCTAGAAGAAATCGCTCAAATCTCATCTGATCCTGAATTTTGGTCTAATCAAGAAACGGCCCAAGCCGTGTCCAAAGAAGGCGCTTCGCTTGAAACCCAGTTGGCGGGTTTTGAAGCAGCGGAGCAGTCTATTGGCGACCTCAACGCCCTGTTAGAACTCTACGTAGAAACAGAGGACGAGTCTCTACCGAAAGAGCTAGAGCGAGAGTACCAAAGAATTGATGCGGAACTTACCGCGTTTGAGATGACTCGCCTGCTCTCAGGACCGCATGACTCGCAGTCGGCAATTATGGAGATCAATGCCGGAGCGGGCGGTGTGGATTCTCAAGACTGGGCAGAGATGTTGCTCAGGATGTATTTCCGCTGGGCTGAGCGTAAGGGGCTGCGTGCGCAATTGCTTGATAGTAGTGCGGGTGATGAAGCCGGGATTCGAAGTGCCACGATAATATTTGAAGGAGATCATGCCTACGGGTATTTGCGCTCAGAACGAGGCGTGCATCGACTGGTGCGAATTTCGCCTTTTGATCAGAATGCTCGTCGCCACACCTCCTTTGCCTCCGTATCAGTGCTGCCTGATGTTGAAGCCGAGGTTGAAGTTGAGGTGCGTGAAGAAGATCTTCGCATTGATACCTATCGTGCCAGCGGTGCAGGCGGTCAGCATGTAAACAAAACCGATTCTGCCGTTCGCTTAACGCACATTCCTACGGGAATAGTCGTTGCCTGCCAAAGCCAGCGCTCGCAACACAACAACAAAAGTGCGGCGCTTAAAATTCTCAAGGCCAAACTTTATGAGCAAGAGCTAGAGAAGCGAGATGAGGAGCTGAAGAAGATCGCAGGCGAACAAATGAAAATAGATT
>CAYGNZ010000098.1:9273-10224 GCA_964351345.1 uncultured Bdellovibrionales bacterium
TGGGAGTCAGATTCGTTCCTACGTCTTACACCCGTACCAAATGGTTAAGGATAATCGCACTGATGCAGAAACAGGCAATGTGCAAGCAGTGCTCGATGGTGAACTCGATCCGTTTATTGAGGCATTTTTGCTCTCCGAAGAGCACAATGAACCAACTGAGCAATAAACGAGCGAGATCTATTCGAAATGTTCGATAAATCCCCAGACAGCTACCCAATAAAAAACACTTCGGTTTTTCTTGCAGGCTGCTCCGTGTGTCCGCTCCACACCGCTGCCGTCGCTGCGATGCAAGAGTTTAATCTGGCTCAGAGTGAGCGTGGTATTCAATTGTTTAAAGAATACTCTTCGATTCTTCCTCGGTTTCATCAAGCCATGGGAAGTCTCTTGCGAGTCGATGCTTCGAATATTGCGTGCACCACGAATACCGCAGAAGGAATCAATCTCATTGCAAATGGCTATCCTTTTCAGCCAGGTGATGAAGTTATCACGTATCAACATGAGTATCCCTCGAACTACTACCCTTGGCAGCAGCAGGAGAAGCGGGGTGTAAAGCTAATTCTTCTCTCCGATAGTGATGGAGCATCAGGTGCTGAGGCAGGATGTCCAAGGGCATGGGATTTTGAACAGCTTCGCGCACTGGTAACGGCTCGCACTCGAGTGATCGCGATAAGCCACGTGCAATATTCCAGCGGTTTCGCTGCCGATTTGGCTGAACTGGGAGCCTTTTGCCGGGAGCGAGAGATAGACTTGGTAGTTGATGCCGCACAAAGCCTTGGCTGCCTTCCGCTCTACCCGGAAGAGTTAGGTGTGGCTGCTGTCGCCGCACCGGGGTGGAAATGGTTAATGGGACCGCTTGGCTCTGGGGTCTTGTATACCGAAGCAACGTTTCGTCACAAAATCGCCCACACGATGAGTGGCTCTAGTCTTCAACGACAAGAGCCTGATTATCTC
>CAYGNZ010000099.1:0-6550 GCA_964351345.1 uncultured Bdellovibrionales bacterium
TAAAAATTTTCTTATTGATGCCCAGTTGATTGATGTTCAGTTGATTGATGTCCAGGCACCTGCTCGCATACGCAAGCGTGTTTGAGTTCGGACTGCGCTAGCGCTGCCTGCGACACATAGTCAAAACCACCCTCAGCCAGGGGATGACAGCGCAGCACTCTGCGAAGAGCGAGCCCCCCCCCTCGTAGCACTCCGTGCTCCATCACCGCATCCGCCGCATACTGCGAGCAGGAAGGGTAGAATCTACATCGCTGGCCGAAGAGGGGTGAGAAAACGCGCTTCCAGAGCCGAAAAGGTAGGCAACACGCTCTTCTCCATGATCTCGAACTCAGCATACTGAGCATTCCTCTCTGTGTTTCAAAGCAACTGTGCACGCTTGAGTAAGCCATGCAGCTCACGCTGCACATCCTGATACTCCAGAGCGGTGGCCTGATTGAGCGCAATCACCACCAAATCAACTGGCCGCTTGAGACGATAGCGTCTCCGACGAAATACCTCGCGAATGCGGCGCTTCAAGGTGTTGCGTCGGCTTGCTCTTTTATCAATTTTTGTCGTGATAGTAACGCCGAGACGGCTCTCTTCGGGGTCATTTCTTGAGCAAACCCGAGATTCTGCGCCCGCAACAACTAAAAGCAGATGTTTACTGCGAAATTTCTTGCCCGTGCTTTGTATGCGGAGGAAGTCCTGACGTCGCTTGACTCGTCGGCCTGGCCCAAAGCTCTCGTCTTTCGCCTGCATGTCTCAGCATTCTTGAAACAAAGGTTAGTAGGAAGAGCTAAAGCGAAGGGGTGAGGCTGCTCAAAAGTACGCAAGCCCTCTTCAACCGCCACAGCAATCCCTCATCAGTGGTCTAGAGAGACGCACCAATCAGTTGCCAGCGGAACAAAGACTACTTCTTGCGACCTTTCGAAGGTGCCGTGGGGGCTAAGGCCTTACGACCCTTGCTTCGGCGACGCTTGAGCACAGCACGACCGTTCTTTGTGGCCATTCTTGCTCTGAACCCGTGGGTTCTCAGTCGACTGATATTACTTGGTTGGTATGTACGTTTCATAGCGGGCAGTAATTGACATTATCCACAGGGGAAAGTCAAGACAATTGGCAGCACCCTAATCCCGCGCTTTTTACTCTGCATTGTTCGCTCAGCAATAGAATAAAAGTGGCTGAGCATAGTCAAAGTCGCTAACGTTTCGTTTGCAGGCCTTCTCCAGCATCGAGGGCTAAAGGTTGATTTGCTCTCTGAGCAAAGCATAACAGCTTTATAAGACGGTGGCTTCGTGCTCCTAAGCTCGGGAAAAACTAAGAAAGTATAACTGCTTAGCTGCCTCGAGGGATACTAACACTGTCATACTCGTTTTTTGACCAAGGTCTTCAAAAGTGGTATCACAGGCGGTTTAATTTGCGGCCCTTATACTCTGAGCGAGCTATAATCGGCCTGAGAATTCGCTGTTGAACCTCTTCGCTTTCTTTGTATGGAAATACTTGAGCGAAAGTGGCAGGAAGAGTTCCGACGTGAGACAATTACACGTTCTTCCTCAGGTAGGCTTCCTTTGGGGCGGGCGCGTGGAGCAGCTCTGAAGTTCAAAACTACCGGCGCTCCGAACTAATGCAACGAATTTCGTTTAAACAGGCCTGAAACGGCAAAAGGTAACCGACTGAACAAAGATTACGTATGTCGAAAGTAGACGATTTCCGAATCCGCCTAGGGGCTAAAGAGTATGTCCCGATAATGCAAGGCGGTATGGGAGTAGACATTTCTACCTCAGAACTTGCCCTTGCCGTCTGCAAAGAGGGTGGCATTGGCCACATCTCTGACGCGATGTCCCCGTATGTTTCGGATCGAAAGTTCGGCACCAAACTACAAAATTCCAAGCAAAAACAGTTCAAAGAATTCGCTAATTCTCTGGATAAATCCGCAGTGAAATGGGATTACGAGCGAACCTACGAAGGCACGTTCAAGCATGTCGAATCGACCATGCAAGCAAAGCAGGGCTCAGGTGCGATTTTCGTCAACACCATGGAAAAGTTGACCATGGGAAATCCCGAAGAAACGCTCCGGGCTCGCATCGTAGCTCAAATGGATGCGGGAGTTGATGGCATTACTCTTTCAGCAGGTCTTCACAAAGGCTCGCTCGGTCTTGTTGCCGACCAACCGCGATTTCACGACGTAAAATTCGGTATCATTGTCTCCTCAGTACGAGCGCTCAAGATTTTCCTCCGTAGTGGCAGCAAGTATAATCGCAAGCCCGATTACATCATCGTGGAAGGTCCACTAGCGGGAGGACACCTCGGCTTTGGTCCTGATGATTGGCAGAAGTATGATCTCAAAACTATCGTTGCAGAGATTCTTACCTTCCTTAAGGATCAACAGCTTGAAATCCCCGTGATTCCAGCCGGGGGAGTGTTTACCGGCACAGACGCTGCAAACTACCTTGAAATGGGTGCTGGTGCGGTTCAAGTGGCAACGCGTTTTACTATTTCTCAGGAATGCGGCCTACCAGCCCATGTGAAGCAAATTTATGCTCGCGCAGAAGAGGAAGAGATTGAGATTAACCTCTCTTCGCCGACGGGCTACCCGATGCGAATGCTCAAAAGCAGCCCATCGCTACAATCAAACATTCGTCCCAATTGCGAAGCGCTAGGCTATCTTCTTGATAGAAACGGCAACTGCGCCTACCACCAGGCCTGGGACAATATCGGTGTTGATGAGAAAGGAAAGAAGCTGCCGGTGCGCGAAAAAATGTGCATTTGCTACCACTTCATGAAGTACAACACCTACACCTGCGGGCATAATGTCTATCGCTTGAAGGACACGACAAGAGAGGTTTCATCAGGTAACTTCTTTATCCCTTCTGCCGCGCACATCTTCAACGACTACCGCTTCAGTGTGGATCATCAAATCGCAGTACCTACTGTGCAAGAGGTAGAGATTGCCGAAAACGCCAAGTCGCTCGTAAGCAGCATTGGTAAAAACGGCAACGGGCATAAGAATGGTTCTGCAAAGACTGAAGGCTCTGAGGAAAGCAGCAAGAAAGCTGGCGCTGAGAGTGCTTCCGTCTAAACACCCCTTCGTTTAGGCATTTTTCCTACAGTCGCCTCGTTCCTCGTTGCTTCAGAGAGGATAAATCCTTGTTCCAGAATAGACCTTGATGAGTCGATTTCCCTGCAGGCGGTGCTGAACAACATTCCAGCACCGCCCACAATATTCGCTAGAATGCTTGCTAGTAGATTCGATCTTCTCCACCACCAGGATCCTCTCGCCAGAGGTGGAAACAACGAGTGCAGAAATAGAGGATGCCAAAGGAATGGATGGTATCTAGGGCTTCGCGTTCCGTGACGTTCTCTAGCAGGCGAGTTAATTCATCGAGCTCTCGGCGAATCTCGTCCACGCTTTGCCCACCGGGAAGCTCCAGGTCAAAAGGACCAGCGGTGCCTGCGTACTTCAGTCGCCAGATATTCTCAGACTTTGGATCCAGCACACAGGAGCAGCGACAGCACAAAAGAGTTTCAGCATGCTCCGTCATCAAAACCTCCTTTTCGGCTTAGCCGAGGTAAAACTTACTCCGAAGCAGCCAGGAAGGCGCTTAATTCGTCTACAAGCTAAGATTTGAGAGCAAAAGACCCGATTAACTTCTACGCGAAGTAAGATACGCTTTCAAACGTGCTGGCTTTTAACCATATAAGACCCACAAGCTCTAAATAGGATATATGTATTAAGTATGGCTCGTAAGTGGATTGTAGGTATTTTAACTGCGACTTTACTCGTCGCCCTGCTTGGCTGCCAGGGAGAGCCGAGAGGGCCACAAGTGAGCAAGCTCGGAGCGGATGCGCGTATTCTCGCTTTTGGAGATAGCCTGACGTACGGCACAGGAGTCACGGAGTCCGATAGCTATCCTCGAGTGCTTGAGAGTTTACTTGGCAGGGAGGTAATACGTTCCGGCATTCCTGGTGAAGTTTCTTCAGCGGGATTGCTACGGCTACCTGAGGAGCTTGATCGCTACCAACCCCAGCTCGTGGTCCTACTCCACGGTGGAAACGACATTTTACGGCGACATGCGCCAAATTCTACCTACAATAATCTGCGTTCAATGATTGAGCTTATTCGCAGCCGCGGGATTGAAGTGGTGCTGATAGGGGTGCCAGGATTTAGCCTAATGCTTCAGGCTCCATCGGCAGATACGCAGTACGACAAAGTCGCCGAAGAGTTGGCAGTCCCCTACGATGGTGAGAGTTTACCGGCTTTGCTCTATGACAATCAGTATAAGTCCGACTCAATTCATCTCAACGTTGAAGGCTATCGCCTCCTTGCCACCGCCATTAGAGACTTATTGGAACGAGCAGGGGCTCTATAGCGGTTTAAAGCTTCGGCTCGCCGACTAATCCAAGGTGACAAAATCGTGTGCCCGGGAATGACGCAGGGTTTCTCGCCATGCCAATGACTACACCGTCATGTGGCGCGGTATACTCGGCAAGCACTTGTCCAAAAGGTCCAAAAGTTCGCGCCAGTATTTGATTACCCTTTACCAAATCGAGCAGCTCAAATTCGGTCTCAAGTAGACCGCCGCCCGTGGTTCGTAACCACTGAGAGGACTGACAAATGATTGGCTTCAACGTCATTTCAACCTCTCCGCTAATCATCTCAAGATGGCGCATGACGTTAAATACCGCACGTTCGCCGTTATCAACCATTGAGTCTTGCAAGACCGCCGGATTTCCTGCCTCAAGCGTGATGGCGGGAATACCGCGCCCAGCCGCAGCACCCCGCAAGGTGCCGTCTTCACTTTCGACATGAAGTATAATCTCAGGGTTCGATATCTCCGCGAGAGTACGCACATCTGAAGACGCGAAATCCGCTCGCACATAGAGCGTATTCGTTCTTCCTTCGCTTGCAGTATGAATATCAATCAAATACTCGCAGGCAGGTAAAAAGGTGGTGCAAAATGCATGGGCGTACTGATCTGAGGGCGTCCCCCGTTCTTTGCCTGGAAAAATATCGTTCAGATCAATACCATCGGTAAAATAACGTTCCCCCAAGTTATAGGAGGGCACGTTTACTATCGGCGCACAGATGAGACTGCCTTTTAGTCGCGATAAATCAAGGTGCTCAAGCACGTTGTGAATAATCTTGATGCCATTGAGTTCATTGCCGTGCACGACTGCGGAGATACCGAGCACGGGCCCGGGCTGCGCCCCTCGAGCAATAATAAAGGGAACTTTAAGCGGCATTCCGGTTGCATCCTCGTACAGAGGAACAAAAAAATCGATTCGCTCGCCGAGTGGATAGGCGTCGATGGAAATTTCACGAGGCTGCATCTTCCCGATGCGAGGAGAATTTTTCTTAACACTTGTCATTACGAAAGGAGAACCTCATTTAGAAGTGCATCATCATCATTTACCGACCGAAACAGCTTCATGCGAAACTTTCCTTTCTGCGTCAGAAACGTGCCCGCCATTTTATCCACTGCAACGTTTGCTAACACTGCTTGGATAAAACCTTTGATCAAATCATCTAGCCCAATTCCTAAGCGATTAAAGTCTCGTCTATCCATTAATAGTAGGCGTGAAGTTTCTGACTCCCAGCTATCAACCCCAGTTTTAACGGAAAGATTCGTCCCCAGCATTTCCCACGAAGAGGCGCTATCATCAAGCACATCGGTAAGTGGCTTACTTGTTCTTCGTGCGTACACTGCGAGTGGTCGGTAACCGCTTTCATCCGAAATGGTCATCATTCGAATGTCGGCAACAAATATACGATTTTGCTTATCTGGCACAGTCCCCACATGGTAGTAGCGCCCTAATTTACCATCAGAACTCCAATTGTAATTACCAATTAAGCTCTGCACGATGAAGCGGTCGTAGGGAAACTCAATTTCCATGAATTCATCCAACTCTTTCTCGCTGGTAATGGTGTAGACTCCCTGTCCCGCGTTTGAGTAAGGCACTTTAATCACGGCATGCCCCCCGTAGCGCCGCAACAAGAGCGGAACTTCGTCTTTGCGTACATCGCGTATGGTTTCTGGAATTCGAATTTCTAGACCACTACCGCGCAAATCAGCGTTGAGTAACTCATACGCCATCGCGGCAACCATTTTGTTTCTCCCTCCCGCAAGACAGGCAAGGGTGGGGTTAAAGATAAAAGTCTTTGTGCTAATCGGAATTCGTGCCCACGGCTTTTGCGTGACGTAACGAAAGGCTCCCCGAATTGCGACCCACTTCTCGTCTTCATCGCGAATCTCCAACACCCCGTCGACAAATCGCACCGGAGGATTGGGATCACTTTCAAAAAACGGCACAAAATACACCTCACTCTGATAGTGCTCAGCCATTGCCGCCGCATAGCCTGAAGCACCCATGGGGTTTTTATCGTAAATTACGGCTAACCCCCCCTCGCGAAACCTATGTTTTGCAAGGGCAGGAGCAAAGGAACGTTCTATGAGCTGTTGATAGCCGCCGAGCTCTTTTGACTCGACAAGTAGCGGCATTGATTTCTGCCCGGACGGACAGGAATTAGTCTCGACCACAACCATATCCCTCTTCCCCCCGGCACTTGTCA
>CAYGNZ010000099.1:6560-10200 GCA_964351345.1 uncultured Bdellovibrionales bacterium
CGCAACCTGACCAACGCAAATGCTTGGGTTGGTATTCTAAGATTTCTTGCAAGACCGAGCGATCTGTTTGCGGATTGAGATGGCAGTAGCGATCAACTATTTGGCGCGAACTCAGTCCCATAAAAAATGCAACGAGTGGATGAATCGTGGCGTTCAGTACTCGAGGATAGAAGTGACGCTCAGGTTCGAAGCTCCCTGGTCGAATAACCTCGGTCACGCCATGACGCTGCTGAACTTCGCTTCCTTTTTCTTTTAGCTGAGACATCGGAATTTTTGCCTACTCTCCTCTTTGACTGCGGGTAAAACGCTGCTGGGATCATCGCTTAATCGAAATGCAAAACACAAGTAGCGGCCGAATTCGTTTAAGACTGTGTTGTTAGACTAGAACAACACCTAGGGTTCAAGCCAAATAAAGGCGAGTTCAAACAGGACAGAAACAGCAAATAAATTGATTTTTCTCGCATCCAATTCCACACCTCCAGACATCCTATCTCCATGTGTTTGCAGGATATTCTGGGTTTTTCGCTCGGAAAGAAAGAACATTGTAGCCACTACTTCCCGTACTCTAGAATGATCAGTCTGTCTAATTAGTTGGTATCATTGAGCCTGTTCGTGCTAGGCTCTTTGTTTTGGTGGTAAACTTAGATTATTGGATGAAAAGCATTTCTTAGAACCAGTTCTGAAGAGGTGTTTAGCAGACAATGGTTTTTTCCTCGCTGAGCGGGGACGGTTTTTTAGAGGAGAGCCTTAGTGCTCCTCTCCCGTGAGAGAGTGTCAGAGACCCACTGAGATTTACTTTTTCACGAGAAGGGAGGCTTAGCGTTTGTTTTTCATTTCCCTTTTTTTTACGTTTTTAGGTTAACTACCGGTTATTTTAGGTTTTTGCGCAGAGCATAATTGGTTGAGGCGAAGGCCTCAGTTGCTTTGAAAGATATTTCTAAGGCAATTGAAACCTTCGTCTCCCATGGCTCACACTAGGTTCTGATTTTTTGCTAAAGCCTCGCCTTCTTCAAGCTTTCATTTTTTCCCTTTTACATTTTTAAGTTCTGAGACGGACTAGGAGCTGCGGACGCTGCTTGCAGGAAGTTGTCTGCGGACTTTTTTGTCGCGCAGGATATTGCGAGGTTTCGCTACGGAGCCAGATTACTGTCTCCTTCGCCTTTCGAGCGTTGCGTAAGTTGTCGTTGAAAATAAAGTCCGCAGACAACTTCCTGCAAGCAGCTCGGCATTGCCGAATCGGCAGATTTCTTACGCCAATCGGGCCTCGTTCGTGATAGGCTCATTTCACTTTGCTGAAAGAACTAACTCGCTTTTATGTCTGAACAAATTGCCGTGATTGGCGCTGGGATTATTGGATTGACGACTAGTCTTCGCTTACAAGAGGCTGGTTTTGACGTGCGGATATTCTCTAAACAGCGTACGGGGGAAACGACATCAGCGATCGCGGCCGCCTTTTGGTATCCGTATCAGGTGGCGTCTCAGGGTAAAGTTCAGCTTTGGGCAGAGCAAACGTATAAGGAATACCTTGAGCAAATTTCACAGGGGGTTCCGGGAGTCCGTTCGATGCGTTTGGTGGAGTATTTTCGCGATGAGCTTTTGCTACCTGAATGGAAAGAACAGGTCGAAGAGTTCTCTCTACTGAGTGCTGAGCAACTCCCGCCTGGATTCTCCTCTGGTTTTGGTTTCTCTTCCGTGCTCACAGAAACTTCGCGATACCTACCGTATCTCGTAGAGAAAGTGCGTAACGTGGGGATTGAAATTGAAACCGTGGAGCTTGATTCTTTGCAGCCCTTGTTGAGCGAATATTCAACGGTAGTCAATTGTGCCGGACTCGGTGCGCGCGAACTCGTCGGTGACGACTCACTCTATCCGATTCGGGGTCAATTGACGCGAACCACCGCTTTTCCCAGCTCTTTTGAGGAAAAAATCATCATCTATGAAGAGGCCGAACACGCAAGCTACATTGTTCCTAGAAGTGAGGATTGCATACTTGGTGGAACGGCCGAGGTTCGCGATTGGGATCAGCAGCCTCGTTCGGAAAGTACCATCAGTATTCGCCAGCGCTGTGAACTTCTTGAACCGAGCGTTTCTGAGCTTCGCGACCAGGAGTTTTTAGTCGGTCTTCGTCCAGGTCGGCCGGAGGTCAGACTTGAGACTCAAGCGGCAGCTGAAGATACTCTCGTGATCCACAATTACGGACATGGTGGGGCAGGATTTACTCTTTGTTGGGGGTGCGCAGAGGAAGTACGGAACCTCCTAACGGCACGCTAAACGAAACAGACACGGTCAGGATGCGCTTATTAAAACTGTTGTTTTGTCTCGCATCGTTCCTGCTTTTCACCGTCGTGGTATGTGATCGCCTGCTTTGGTTCGCTACTCTTGAGCAGCCTGGATCGACCGATTCGTACTACTATCTTCAGGATTTTAAGCACTTTCTCCTCCACGCAAAAGGCTACTACTCCACCACTTCTCCTTTCCTATTGGTGTCTGGAACTCTAGGATATCTACTATCACTAAACGAACTACAGCTCCTTTTTGGCGTTGCCATTGTAAGCCTCGGCTTGCTTTCTCTCGCTCTCTGCATACCAGCACTACGAAAGGGCGATAGCTATCTACTGCCAGCACTCGCTTCCCTTCCTTGGGTATCTGACATTGTTTTTTACCGAGCCTATGCATTTGCTCGACAGTCGCTTGCTCTTTCTTTGTTAGTGTTTGCTCTTTCGCTGTATTATACGCGAACAAACTCTCGGCAAACACTCATTCCGTCTCGCGCAGATTTTGTCTCCATCCTTCTTGGTCTTCTTGCCGCATCAATGCATGCGCTTGCCGCAGCAATGCTCGCTTTTTCACTGTTATTCTTACCTATGTTGAAGCTCCGACAACGAGGTTTTGCGCTTCTTGCCGCCGCGGTTGCCCTCAGCGCCTATGCCCATCAAACCCAAAAACGATTATTTACGTTTCAAGGACTCTCCCCGAGGAGGTTTTTTGATGGGGCTTGTGTGGACTTTCACTGCTCAAGCTTTGAGCTTGCTGAGTATCGTGTTTTGACCGTGGGACTAATTTTCTTAGTTTTGCTTGCCTGGTTTTTACGAACGCCTAAACATCCTTTTTGGTATTTTTCGCTCATTACAGCGGTCCTCTTTAATTTGCCAATTTGGCATGAATCAAGTGGCTTGAGCTGGAGACTTTCTCTTGCTTCTGCGTGGCCATTGCTTTGCGGTTGGAGCATCTCGCCGTATCTTTTTCAGAAAAAGCTTCCGGTTCAGATCGTATCTGGCCTTTGTTTCGCGAGCTATCTACTATTCGCTGCGACCCTTCCGCACAATCGCTATCGGCTGGTTTCTCCAACCATTGAACTGCTACAACGCTATTCGGCGAAATTACAGTCTGTGTTGCCGAAAGACTCCTTTGTCCTCGCTCCCCATGGGCAGCAATTCGCCGTTACTTACTACACACAACGAGCCTCCGCCAAAAAGATTCCGCAAAGTCGAAACTATCAGCATGTGTATCGACTTGAGGAAGATGGGAACGCACCCGTAGCGTGCGATCAAATCGCGGTAGCACAGACTAATTCACCGTGTATCACCTTGAACGAAAAAATATATCTCGCGGAGCTTGAATAAGGCATTTTGATTTGATC
>CAYGNZ010000100.1:0-3407 GCA_964351345.1 uncultured Bdellovibrionales bacterium
GATACCTGCCTGAGGCGGGCGACCCCGAGTACCCCGTGATAAGCAACTCTGAGGCTCGACATGTGGTCCACCTAGGTCGAATGAGTCGGAGTGAAGCGGCGAGTTTGAGCCTACCTCCGTGCACACCAACTCGGACGCTTTGTGAACTCCTGCCCTCGGCGGATGCTGAATTTGTTTCTCTCGGTATCAGCAATAGACTACCGGAATCCTGTCAGGACGGGAGCTATGTTGATTGCTATGAGCGAGTTCTTGGCACAGAGATCTCCTCGCCAGAACTCGAACAACAGATAGACTTCGCCCTGGCGAAGCAGAAAGGGTTTGCAGAGATTCTTCGCATCCTCCCTTTTGCGCATCTAGAAGAGCAATGCTCAGCGGAGGACAGTGCGTGTGCAAGTATTGCGATCGTCCCCGAAGGTGAAAAAAGAACGCGCGTCACTACTTCATTTAACCTACCAATCACGTTTCCCTTCGATATTATTCTTGGAAGAGAAACCCTTCCTCTTTCTCACTCCAAAATCGAAGTGAATGAGCGTGACATCGTGGGCTACCGGGCTCGTTTAGAAAATTAAGCGAAATTTTTTTCCTTTTTCTAAAAAATTTACTTGCTGAGGCAACTTTCTCAGCCGCTCCGCGATTACTCCTCCAGCAATAGCACTTGCACGAGGAGGCAGAACCAAGATGATAACCGCCAGCGGTCCACGACCTTACACTCAAAATCTCGAGCCTTTACCAAAACCATTAGTCTTCGACCCTCCCCCGACTATTGTCCAACCTCAGAGTTTCAGCGATCAGCTCAATGCACTCTCGACAGGCGTGCTTGATCGACTTGCCCAATTAGGTGAGCCATTTCAACCCTCGGTAAACTCCTCGCCATTTGGGGTCGCGCCTGAGATTGCTGAAAAGGCTTCAATCCTTGAAAGCGTTGGAGAGAAGTTAGGAAGCGCGAAGAATTTTCTTCTTCGGACTGGTCTGCAAAGCGCAAACGCATTTTTTGGCGCCACGTCGATCTTGGGCCAGTTTAGCGAAGAGCATCAAGCGGGCTCAGTGCGCTATGAGAAAACACTAAAGCGCACCGCGATAGGCGTACTGCAAGGCTCTCTCAATACGGCAATTGGTATTGCTGCTGCGGGAGGAGTCGCCGCAATTGGTGTGGTCGGGGCTCCCGCGATATTAATTGGGGGCGGAGTCGCAATTGGCGCAAGCTACCTCTCAAATGCTGCGATCAATGCCTATTTGCAAAACTAAGCTACGGGCAATTGGCGTCAGTTGATTATTGAAATAAGGGGAGCACCGAGGGGCCTTTCTTCTTGGCGATATCTCGTGGAGTTTTTCCTGAGGCATCGCGAGTAAGGCTTGCCCCGGCTTTTAGTAAACGTTGAGCAAGAAAACGGTTATCGTTCTCGGCCGCCCAATGCAGGGCTGAGCGTTTTGTATTGTCAACCGCGTCTACCTCTGCTCCGAGGGAGAGCAAAGCGGACAATGCTTCAAGACGATCGTGTTTGGCCGCAAGGAGCAGAGGCGTTGAGCCACTTAGGCGGTCTCGAATGCCAATACTTGCACCATACTCAACCAAGGTAGAGATACTACTGGGAACATCCTCGATTGCGGCATACATCACAGGGGTTCTCCCCTGAGCATCCACTGCGTTTGGGTCAGCGCCATTCTCAAGCAGTAAGTTCACAATGTCTGGACGTTTTGAGCGCACCGCCAGGACAATCGCCGGAGTGCCCGTTTGATCCTGTTTACTCGCACTTTCTCCCGCACTGAGCAGTTGCTCAACCGCTCTCTTGTTGCCAAGAACGATGCTGGAAAAAAAATCGCTTTCGGTCAGCTGCCCCTCAATTGCTCCTTCAAAAGCAGTGACATCTATTCCAGTTGCCTGTTTTGTTTTGAATAACAAACCGGCAACCTCCTGCTTGAGAGCTGCGTTCTCCCGAATAAGGGTGAGCGCAACGAAGAACAATAGCAGTATCACGCTAGCCGCGGTCACTTGGCGCACAATCGCTGTTCGCACCTGCGAGGTAGCGCCCGTCCCCGCTGAGGAAACTATGGTACCGTAGTTCGCTTTCTTCTCTGGAGTAAGTCGATCGTAGAGAAGCTGGGAAATTTCATCAGCCGTTTGGTATCGACTCTGCTTATCTTTATCGCAACACTTCTCGACAAAACTCTCAAACCAGCGAGGAATTCCCGAACCTTTGGTTGCGAATTTCGGCACAGGATCGACAAAGTGCATCCGCGCAAGCGTCATGTAATCTTCATGAACAAAAGGTCGTTTTCCAGTTGCCAGTTCGAACGCTAAAATCCCCAGCGAATAGATATCTGCACGCTGATCTGCTTTTTCTCCCCGTAGCTGCTCGGGAGCCATGTAGTAGGGAGTGCCCACGGTCTCACCAGTGTTGGTAAAACCCTTGTCAACGTCGAGGGAGCGTGCAAGACCGAAGTCGGTAAGCTTCACATCCCCGGAGTCAGTGAGCAGAATGTTATCGGGCTTAAGATCGCGATGCACCACCCCTTGCCGATGCGCACCGGAGAGCCCCTGGGAGACTTCAAACAGAACGCGCACTACCTCAGCAAAAGAAAGCCTCTCTGAATTGAGATCGTAAATGCGCTGCCCAAGACTTCCGCCACTGGCATACTCCATTGAGATGTAATAATACCCTTTTGCCGCAGCGCCAAAATCGTACAGTCGCACGATATTGGGATGAGCAAGCTTACGGGAGATTAGGACTTCATTACGAAATCGCGCGAATTGGGTTTTATCCCGCGACATCTCAGGGTAGAGCATTTTCAAGGCAATGGTTTCACTCTCGAGCGCACGATCGCGCACCTGGAGTACAAGACCCATACCTCCTGAGCCAAGACGTCCTACCACTTCATAGCGTCCCGCAATCAGGGTTCCCTTGGGAAAGCTTGAATGTGCTTGTGTGCTGCTCATGTCTTCCGGCCTAATCTGCTTCTCGCTGCGCGAATCTCCTCAGGAGATCGAGGCGGGCTATCGTTCTCGCCACCAGTGGTCATGGATTCAGTTATCCAGCGCAATCCGTGTCCACGCCGCTGAATTTTTCTTGTTCGTTGCGCGATCTCTGCTTGCACGCCTTGGGGAATATCGAGCTCGTTCCAATCTTCTTGTGAGACTTCGTCCTGGGAACCCATCCGAATTTTCTCGATGACCGAGAAAAGCTTGAGCCATTGAAACTGTTCAGTACCGGGGAGGATCTTGTTCTCGCTCGAATTATACGCGGCAATACCCATTGCGATATCACGACTACATCCGCCAGCGATGAGTGAAAGAGCGGTTACTTGCAAGGGATCGCAGCCGTAGACATCGCGGCAGACTTCGCCGATTTCGACTCCGGCAGCTAAGCCACTAAGCGCTTGCTGGGCATCATCAAGCGTACCGGATGCGA
>CAYGNZ010000100.1:3417-7771 GCA_964351345.1 uncultured Bdellovibrionales bacterium
CAGTCCGCATCGTCCTGCAAATCCTGCAAGCATCCCCCTTCCTGGTCCAAAGGCGGGAGCACATTCCCCTACCACGTAGCCAATACTCGCGCGCAGCAAGGCGTCATCAACAATTGGCCGCCACACGCGCTCACTGACCCCCGTTGCAACTCGACGGCATACCGCATGCAGTAGACAAACCGAGGCAGCAACATCAACTCCTATCTCCTCAACCGCCTGCGTAAGCGTGAGCGAATCATCTGTTCCGCGTTCACTTCGCTGCAAGTTTGGATCACTTGCCGCCCGAAGAATTAAGTTCGTTACATTTGAAAAAGCCTGAGCACTTGGTTCTGATTTTTGCGACGCGGTGCCGTAGACAGCTCGAATTTGCACCCAAAGTAGCCAGGGTACTGGCTTTACTTTCTCAACAATTGCTGCAGCATTCTGCCAACCAAGATCGGGCGAACTGGACTGCTCTCCATCATCACCAGCAAGCAGCGCGCGCGCTTCACGAATTTCGTCTCCCAGCCGGGATTCGAATTCATCTTCACTCACGCCAGAAGGAGAGAGATCAGCTCCCTGCTCAGTTCCCTCTTTTTGCTTTTTCCTATCGCCCACGCGAGGTTCCTTCGAATTGAGAGCTGCCGTTTTTCACGAAAACTTTGGCAAGATTAAACGCTTATACGTATAGAATTATTGATGAAACCTGAGTCGAATTCGTCACCATTATTTGGATATTTTTTTCAGGCTACAATGAGGAGTGTAAACTCGTTGCCATCGAATAAGGAGTACTACTAGCATGCGTTTATCGAACTGCGTTGCGTCCCTAGACTAAGGGAGTATTTCCTTCGAATGGCTGAGGATGCGCTCGCAGTGCGAGCGCGCATTTCCTCCAACTCTTAGCGGTTTATTGCAAACTCATGGCTCATTCAAACAAATCCGCGATATCCTATCTCGGTAAATTGCAGCAAGCCTTGCTCACGGAAACTAGACGTAGTGGCCCAAGGCAGAGGCTACGACAGGAGTTCGTTGAGATGCTGAGCATTGTATCGCGCGGGTCTAGACCTAAGCCCCGCAGAAACCGGCGCCCTCAAAGGAGAAACTCCACTGCGAATTCTAATGAGGAGCTAAAACTCATTTGGCATCAGCTACAGTCTGCCTATTTCCCTGAGCGCGAAGATATCTTGGACTACGCAATTGTTTGGTCCAATCGAAGACACACCAGAACTCTTGCCACCTGCAATGTGCAGTCACGACGTGTGCGTGTTGCAGCGGCAATGAAGTTGCCAGAAACTCAAGCCTACCTCCCCGCCCTGGTGTACCATGAGATGTGCCATGCGATACTTGGCGTTCCAGAGCGTCGTGGCAAGCGGCGTGTGATTCACGGAAGGGAGTTTAAGTCCTTAGAGCGACGCCACCCAGGCATTGCTCAGCTCAATCATTGGATTGCCCGCGGCGGTTGGTATCAGGCCGTGAAGCGGCATGAACTTCAAAAGAGACTCGCGCAAGGAAGCAGATAGGATTCTGCTATTCCGAGGCCCCAATTTGAGCAATCATTTTTTTCAATTGCTCACGATAGTCCGGCTTCTGCTCCTGCTCGAGTGCAGTCTCTAAGAATGCTCGTGCTGTTTCCTCGTCTTCAAGTCGAAGAATCTTGTTGTAAGCAAAAAGCCTGGTGTAGTCATCTGGATGGAGCGATAAGTTACGAAGCTGTGCAATACTTGGTTCCCAACCTCGGGACTTTAGATTCAGCGCGAGCCATGCATCTATTCGAGAAGCTTTTGGTTGAGCACGAGTGGATAGAAGTAGAGGCACCAGTAACTCCGTTGGCGGCTCACTCGCCATCAGTGCTTGCACTTTCTTAGGAGCCGCATTTTCTGGGTCCTGAAGAAGCTCCGCTAAGCGCGCGAGCTGCTCGGCATTGACAAGCTCGGGATTCGCTCGAACTTTATCGAGGACTTCCAAGGCACCTGGATGCTCAAATTTTACTCGGTTAATTGCCTGATCAATCGCGTAGCTTCGCAGCTGCGGGTTTGGATGTAGAAACAGCTTGGCGATATTCTCCGTTCGCACTCCAGTTGAGGGAGGTGCACCCGCAAGAACAAAAAGCTTGTCACTTTCTTCAAGTTCCTCCCACTTCGAGAGTCCCCACATTCTTGCCCACACAATCTCTGGATGCTTAAGCACGATATTAGGATGATTGAGCAAATGTTCCAGAATTGTCTTTGCTGCGTAATTATCTTGCGAGAAGAGCAGCGCTAAGGCTTGTAAGCGCACCGCAGTATTGTCCTGAAGATAGACGGCAAGATCCTCTGCCCTCTCTATCCCTCGGGACTGAAAGCGTGCGAGATGTTGTACGGCTTTGTCAGCAAGGCTTAAATCTTCAGCCCCTTGAGAGAGCTTGATAAATGCCGGGCCAATAGGAGGAGGCAAACGTGTAAGGCTTGCCACCGGGATTTCACTCAAAATTCGATTAAGATTCGGGCCAGCGCTTGCCGCAATCGCAAGGAGTATTCCGGGGTGGCGCTCTTGAAGCGGACCTAAATCACGCGGGGCATTCTCCCCGAGCAGACGCGCGAGACCAAACGCAATTGCCATACGCCGATCTTCTGGCTCAAGTTCCACTTCCCAACGGGTATCGAAGGCAATTCTTAACAAGCCGACATCCACACTTGGCAGTTGTTCACCTTTATTCGCTGAGGCAACGATTAGATCCTGCACCGATTTATTATCTGCATCTGGATCAAGTGCTACCTCTGCCACGGTCAACATTCGCGAAGGAATTCGACTCTGCCAATCCTGGCGAAGCTCACTCACATTATATTCAATAGTCTCGTACCCGAAGGGAGCAATTCGCATGACGTAGTAAATGACACCCAGAACCACAAGGAGTCCTGCGAGAAACCAGCCAAAGCCTTTCGCCTCATCGGATTGCGGATCAAGACGCGTACCCGACTCTTTGCCTTCGCTGTCATCGGAAAGTGAAACCGACGCAAAGGACTCGTCATTCATCACGGCATCAAGCCCAAAATTTGTATCGTCTTCGTGCTCAACGTCTTCAAAAACAGCCGCCAGATCAGCACTTCCTGGATCTTCAACAAATAAGTTCTCTTTCTCAATCTCATCTGAGACGCTCGCAACTATCTCTTCGGCAGTACCTGCGGTGTTTGAACTTCGCAGGATTTTACCTGGTTTGATTAGTTTGCCACGAGTACGACGTGGAGTTTGCTCAACCGCAGCTTCTTGTTCTGTATCGAATGCCTCATCACTCGCATCGAGCACGGCGACAAATTCTGAGAGACGTGGGCGATCTTCTGGAGTAGGAACACTCATCTGCTCCAATATTTGATCAAATGCAGCGCAACGACTCTTGATATTTGCTCGGTCTGAATCAAATTGAGATTTCTTTCGCAAGGCGAGTAGCAAGCGCTTGGTCAATTGGGCAAGACCGTAGACATCGCTTGCAGGACGAAGTTCGGTAGATTTGAAAATCTCCGGTGCAATCGTCTTGAGAACCTCAGCGGGAACGTCTTTTGCACTCTGCAGTATTGCGCTGGCAACGCCACCGTCAAGAAGCGTCACTTCGCTTGCGCCATCATAGACCACATTACTTGAAACAAGATGCCCATGCACCACGCCGTGAGAATGCCACTCACTGAGTTGCTCACAAAGCGCATGAAGAAGAGCGAAAACTTGTGTCGCCGATAAACCAAAACTTCCACCAAAATCTTTGGTCAGTGTTTTTGGAAACAACGTTCGACGATACCAGAGATGATTTTTGCTAAGGCCCCAGTCTCGCATGCCACTTCGCAAATCAGAGAAGCGAGCTAAACGTTGAAGAAGTTCTTCCGTGCGAGCCAGCACCTCTGGTGCAAAGGTGATGTCGGGCCCAAAAAGACGAACTAACGAAGGACCGTCCTCTTCGCCAAGGGCAACAACTGGTCGAAGATCCCAAGTAGCTCGGTTGCGAGAGACTGCAAGCACGCCGGACTTGGGACAGGCTGCTGCGATGATTTTCTCTACGCGCTTTTTTTCTGTTGAATTGAGCTCATCAAGCGAGGTGAGGTTCAGCCCGTCATTCAGCGCGACGTCTGCAACACTCCCTGCCTTCTCTTTTGAAACAAGAGCTAGTTTTGGCTTTTTAGATCCCAAGAGACCTCTCCCGTAAAACCCCTTCCACAACCAATGCCTCACAATCAGTGAAACGAAAACGAAACTTTGCTGAAAAACCAGTAAGCGCTTTCACTGCGAAGCGAGCGACTTTTCCTACTAAGCCCTCGAAACTATTATCAGTCTTTCTCGAAGGCTCACTTCAAATCGGGGCTAAGATCGCGTAATTATTAGGCTCTGCTCTGCGCAGTTTCCACGCCTTCTT
>CAYGNZ010000100.1:7781-9742 GCA_964351345.1 uncultured Bdellovibrionales bacterium
TGAGCGCCCAAAATACTCTCAACCTCGCTGAGAAGCTTCCCAATTACTTCATCATAGGAGAATTTACCGACTAAAGCTTCCCCCCGCTTTAAATTTACAAACGTCGGCGCACACCAAAGGCCAAGGTCTGCTTCATCAGTCTCCCCGGGGCCTTTCACTCGGCAGCCCATAACCGCCACCGTTAAATCAGTCTCTGCGTAAGGTTCGAGGGCAACTTTTACCTGCTGAGCGAGGTTTACAAACGCTCTATTCTCAACTCTCGAACACGAGGGACAAGAAATGACGTTAAGGCCTGCATCGAGAAAATCAGGAACAGATCGGAATCGTCCCGCCTGCACATCTGAGATAATTTCTCGGGCGGTGATAATCTCCTTATCTTTCTCGTTATCGGGAAGAGTCAGCGAAACTCGGACCGTTTCGCCAATTCCCTGAGCGAGAAGTTGTTCGAACGCGATACGGGTCTTAATTGCGCCATCGGGCAACATCCCTGCTTCGGTCACGCCAAGATGAAGCGGAATCATCGGAGCCTGCGCAGCAAACTCGCGGTTAATGGCAACTACAGCGCGAGGATCTGAACTTTTGAGGGAAACAACAAATCGCTCAAAGCCAAATTTTTCCATCAGCGCAACGTGCTCTGAGGCTGAGGCCAAGGCTGCTTGCATCGGGTCTTCTGCATCGGCTTTTTGGTTTGGGTCAAGCGAACCGAAGTTCACCCCAATACGAATTGCGCAGTCAAACTCGCCTGCCGTCTCTACGAGGTATTTTACTTTTTCTTCTACCGCAACGTTGCGTTGATGATGATGAAGGTGGCCTGGATTGTAGCGAAACTTTTGCACATACGGACCAGCTTTCTCAGCAAGGCGGTAGTTTTCTTGAAGGTCGACGACAAGATTTGCAGTGGTCTCTTTTCGGATTTGCTCAAGCGCCTCGATATCTTTTTTACTATCAATTGCAATCCGTATGATGTCCGCACCCGCGGACTCTAAAAGTCGTATTTGCAGAAGAGTGGCTTTGATGTCCGTTGTCTTTGTCGCGCACATGCTTTGCAGCGCAATTCGCTGCTCACCGCCGATCTCGATTGAACCAACTTTAACGCTGCGCGTTTTACGACGAGCCCCAAGGTCTTCACTGCGAAGAGCTTCTAGGACGGGTAAGGTATTCTTCATCTGTCTAACATTTCCTCTATCAAGGCCATTCCCTCGCAAGGCGAAAACCCAATCCGCCTGCGAAATCCCCCTAATTTATAGCAGGTTTATTCTTCTCTTGGAAAAGCCTGCGGCGGATAAAATCATGCTGTAATTAGAGCTAATTAGCATTGTTCTCTCGAGTCGCATTGCTTGGCGTCAGTGCTGAACGACTTTCTTTGGAAATTCATCGGTTTAATCGCACCTCATGACCCCCTGCCCCAGAAACATCCCTTATGAGCGTTTTACTGCCCGAAGCGCTTTCGCTAGTATCCTTGCTGGCAGTAAGACCGCTTTGGCCGCTTCTGGGAGTGAGAGCATAGATGACGCAAGACATAAGAGAAATCTTTGAGAGAATCACTGAGCACTACGACGTTCCGCTTCGTCTCTCAAGTCGCTGTGAGGCAAAGGTATACTACCGGGTAGAAGACCTTAACTCCTCTGACATTGACCTCTGTGCCGCATATATTTCTGAACGCTTAATCAATGTGTGTCAGCCAACCGTTCCTGATGTGCTGATCAATCTTCACGGTAACTTTACCGGACTCGCCAACACCCTTGCGCGCTCAATGGCTCCCGGCGAAGAACCCTTGGAAGTTATCAGCCTTGAACAGGTGGAAGCCGGAAACGGTATTGCGAAGCGTTTAAAGGGGAGCAACGTGGTTCTGGTTAACGACGTGATTACGACGGCCCGTTCCTGCCTTGAAGCCCACACGCGCACTACTCTGATGGGAGCATCGGTACTTTCTTGGGCTGCACTTATTGATCGAACTTTTG
>CAYGNZ010000100.1:9752-10015 GCA_964351345.1 uncultured Bdellovibrionales bacterium
CGCATTTACCGGCGCGCCAATCAATCTCCTAGAGGAACTGCCGTAGCAATTGCTGCGGCAACATTCTCGCTGAGAAAATCCAACAACAGAGCTTAGCTATTTACAAGCTTTGAGAGCGCTTCGATCGTGACAGCGTTTTCTGCCGAAAGCGTATCGCTTGTTGAAAAATCCTCTACTCGGACCATTTCTTTTTGGTCGAGCTCATCAAGATACATCAGCGAGTCTTCAAGCATCCAAGCGATACGTTTGGCTTCAGGACCGAG
>CAYGNZ010000101.1:0-253 GCA_964351345.1 uncultured Bdellovibrionales bacterium
ACTGTGCTCGCCGGCGGAATACTTGGTATCCTCGGTGGAATATTCACCGTCGCCCTACTTCGTTTTTTCTGGGTGCCGGGCTACCTGCGCAACGCGGTAGTTTTGATGATGGTGCTCGCTATTTTCACCCTGTCGAATCTAATACAGGCTGAATCTGGACTGCTCACCGTAACCTTGTTCGGAATATTTCTCGCAAATCAGAAATCGGTCTCGATTCGCGGTATTGTTGGCTTTAAAGAAGACCTTCAGGTGC
>CAYGNZ010000101.1:263-2094 GCA_964351345.1 uncultured Bdellovibrionales bacterium
TGCTGCTTCTCTCGCTGGTGTTTATCACACTAGCAGCGCGCTTATCGATGAACGATATACTGTCGTTTGATGGTTCTGCCCTCGCGTTTGTACTGCTGCTGATTTTTTTCGTGCGTCCTGCTTCGGTCTTTGTTTCAACTTTTCGTTCGACCTTGAGTTGGCAAGAGAAAACATTTCTTGCGGCACTTGCACCGAGAGGAATTGTTGCTGCTGCGATTGCAAGCATCTTTGCCGAGCAATTGTCCCAGACCGGAATGCCCGGGGCGGAGGCAGTTGTTCCGGTTACCTTTTTTGTCATCATCGGCACGGTGCTATTCTACAGTCTGTTTTCCCCAGCTCTGGCCTATCTTCTTGGCTTGTCGAAGAAGGATCCGAACGGAATTCTTATTGTCGGGGCCCAGTCTTGGGTTCTCGAAATTGCGGAGGTGCTCAAAACCGCTGGTGCTGAGATTGAGCTGGTCGATACCAACTGGTTTCATGTCACCCGAGCAAGACAACGCGGCTTTCGTTGCCATTATGGCAGTGTGCTTTCAGATGAGCTGCCCGAATCGCTGGAAATGACTCAATTCGCCACCTTACTCGCCATGACCCAAAATGATGAGGCGAACTCTCTGCCTGCCGAGAGCTTTGGCCATGTGCTCGGTCATGAGAATGTGTATCAGTTGACACCGCAGGTGAGTAAAGGCAATGCGATAAATGATTCCACTTCCAAAGAACATCTCAAAGGTCGGCTGTTATTCTCGCCTGACGTGAACTACGAAAGGCTTCAGCAGCTTTTTCGGGCCGGGTATGAAGCGAAAGCGACAAAGCTTACAAAAGAGTTCTCATTTCAGGATTTTAAGAAAAAACATGAGAGCAGTGCGCTGTTATTTATTGTCAGAGGGGATGGGAAAATAGTCCCGCTCATCGAAGACACTCCCCGTAACTTTGATGCGGAGATCGTCATTATCGCCCTTGTCCCTGGTATTGAGACTCCGCCTGAAGCCAAAAGCTAAGTGTGGGGTATCAAGAGCCTTGATGCCTCTCTTGATACCCTTTGCTGTGTTTAGTCGTGACGGTCAGCACCATTAGAGATAGGCCAGGAGACGGTTTCACCGTCGTTCTTGTAGGCAACGACGTATACGTCTGAACCGTATTCTGCGCCTGGCTTATCGAAGCGATAGTGTGGTCTATTTCCGTTATGCTCGTCACCACTAAAACGTCCTTCTTCAAGGAGAGTTGTGGAGTCTGGTGGTAGAGCGGAGTGAATTTCAACTCGCTCAAGCATGTCCCGCAGTGAGGTCGGCAGTAAGACCACTAGATTCCCATCACCTTCCGATACAGGTTTCCAAAGGAATCCTCCTGAGCCGTCTAGTTCTTGAGTGCCGCTTGGCGCAGGACCGCTACTACCGCTAGTGCCATCACTTGCGCTACTTCCGCCAACGCTTGTCGTCATGGGAGCATCCAGAGAACGTGAGGCAACTGTCGTAGTGCCAGCCTCAATTTCTTCCATTATCGTGCGTGAGGCAAGAAGAGCGGCTTCCATAGATGAGACAGCGACGGTTGCGTCGTTCTCTGACCCAAAGGAGTCAAAAAGTGCGCTCGCGTCATCATCCAGCTGGGCTGCAGCAAAGGCCTGTCCGTTAATCTGCTCAGCAGTCTCGAGGTCAATTGCTCCGCTCGCAACGGTGCTTTCCAGAGCTTTTACTGCGGCTTCCTCTACAGACACATACCCGTCTGCACGCCGTAGCGAATTAAGGAATTTAGTTTGTTCAGCCCGAAATGTTTCCGCTGCCTCGGGACTCGTTGCGTTCAGACGCTCCTCAATCAAAGCGGCAAATAATTCCTCTTC
>CAYGNZ010000101.1:2104-9999 GCA_964351345.1 uncultured Bdellovibrionales bacterium
TCCACCAAGCGCGGTTCGCATGAAAGAGGCGAAGGCATCGGCGGTTTCGGAGGTATCACTTGTGTCGTTAGTAGTGGAATCTAGCTCAGAGTCTGTAGAATTTGTAATATTTACAATGTCTTGGCTTAGGTCCGGGGTCTCGCTTGAATTTGATATTTCCATTGTCAGAATCCTCTCCGCTTTTCACTGCAGGTGTGTCTCTCTCTTCTTAGAGTTACTTGAAGCAATCCGCATGCCAGTGTGCGGGTGAGGAATTTCGGGGGGCATAGCAGAGTCAGCTTGAGCACTAACAAAGAAGAGTAGCGAGTGAGTCGCTGATGGCTTGCACAATCCCACTTCGCTTCACTTTAGCGAAATGTGCCTGATGGCTCTGCTCTAGTATGTCGGAGACGATGAATACCCCGAGAAGTTCCACCTCATGTTTTAATGCGACCGACAAAACCGCGGCATACTCCATCTCGACGCCAAGCGCACCACCTTGTGCGAATTTCTCTGCCTTTTCAGCCGATTCTTCAAGGGGAATGCTTGTCGACCAAATGGTACCTACATGAAGTCGAAGATCTGGCTGGGTTTTGGCAAAGCTGGAGCGAACAGTCTCTCGGAGATCCGATTCCTTATACGTTAGCTCTTGGCTTTCTCCGTAGAGATTTGTCATCCCTGTTTCACATAGTGCATCACCGCCTAGGATTACGTCTCCCGCCTGTGGTTCTGAGGGATGGAAGCCTATGCCGCCCGCGAATCCGAATAGGAGTAAACGTTTCGTGCCTGAAACAATAAGCGTTTCGGCGACGATTGCCGCCGCAGACGCGCCAAAAACTGGTCCGATGACAGCGGTGCTTTGTGATTGATACATCGGAAATGCATCGTGAAGAAGCGAGGATTGAGAGATCTCTTGCTGTGAAGCGATGGAACGTCGAAGGCAGCTACCAAAGAAGTTGCTAGGCGTTAATACCGCCGTAGGCGGACTTGATGCAGGGGTAGAGAGGCGAAAATATGGAGCGGTGTTCACAGCAAATATCTCTAAGAAGGTGAGGAGCTACGTTTTCACGTTCGACTAGAAAAGTCGAGCCAGGTCCTCTGGAATCGCGCGGGGATCGCTTGGAGGACTTGGGAAGGTGACGGTAAAAATACTACCTTCATTTATCCGGCTGCTTACAGACACCGTTCCTCCCAATCTGTCCAAAATTTTCTTCACACAGGCGAGTCCAATTCCGCTGCCCTCGATATCAGCTCCATGTGCACGGTGATAGGGTCGAAAAATATCATCAAGACGCCCCTCGGGTATACCGAGCCCGTTATCGACTATTTCAATTGCCACGGTGTCACTTGAGGGGCGAGAAACGGAAATAGCAATTCGTGGCGCTCTCTCAGGGCTTGAGTATTTCAGCGCGTTACCTATCAGGTTAGAAAAAACTTGATAGACTCGAATCGTGTCTCCGATCACAGACGGTAATGTACCCTGAGGAAGGCGGATCTCGGCATTCTTCTGTTTGATGCTCTCTCGAAGGTCGGCAATTACGTCTGCCAGAACTTTGCCGAGGTCGACGTTTGCCATGTCGCCTTCTTTTGTTGCGACTGAGGAGTATTCGATGACGCTGGCAACCAGCTGTTCGAGACGGTTTGTACCATCGACGATGAAGTTAATCAGTTCCGTGCCGTCTTGCTCAAGGGTTGAGCCGTAGTCTTCAAGAAGCGCATTTGCCATTCCTTTTATCGTAAAGATTGGCGCTTTGAGATCATGAGAAACCATGTAGGCAAAATCACTGAGATCTTGATTTTGTTCTTCTATCTGTTGTTGATAGGTGAGGGTGTCGGTGACATCGATGGTGACGTTCATCACTGAAGCCACTTCTCCGTCTTCATCAACTACGGGAACCATGCGAGTTTCCAACCATAACGAGAGCCCGCTCTTGTGGCGAATGCGGTAGCGGATAAAAATATCTTCACCGAGCTGACTAACCGCACAGGCCCGTTCGTAACGTTGAAGGTCTTCTTTATTTACTATTTCACGAAGAAAGTCCGTGCCCTGTGCGTGAAGCTCCTCAATTTCCTCTGAGGAGTATCCCGTGAGGACTTGTGTGTAGGGACTGCAAAGCACCACACTGCCATCGAGCTTACGAATGATCACGGAGGCAGCGATGTTGGTGGTGACAAGCTCGTAGCGTTCCCGCAGTTCTTGATATTCTGCCGCTATCTCGTGGGACCGACTAAGGGGCATGGCGAGGACGGTTTCAACCACGGAACAAAGCTGATCAATGCGTGTAATACCGGAACCAAGTAAGGGTGTTGACGCGCTATCAGGAATGATGAAGCCATGCTTCTCCGAGTGTTGACCGGCAAGCGTGCACACTCTTGCCGCCGCCATTTTCAAACTACCCGCAAAAAGAAAGCTGACTGCAAATGCCCCGAGGAGGAAGGCAAGAACAAGCGCAAACACCAAGGTGAGGTAAAATAGTCCTTGGTGGGACTCTAGATTTCGCAGGAGAAAGCCAACAGTGATGAATCCAATAATAAGGAAAATGAAGAATGTCGCGCGACGCTCTAAACACCAGTCGGCAATCCGAGTACCCAAGCGATACGTTGGGGCTTGCACGAGTTCCTCAGGCGTCACCTCAGCCTGTTCGATCTCAAGCGCTTCCTCCTCGGTGAGGAAGCGACTTTCATTAAATATACTTTCGTCTGACTCACTCATTAGAAGCTTTCAGCCTTATAGAGCGAAAATTCGCGTTCAAATTCATCTTTCAGTCGAGTCTTAATTTCTTCTGCACCTCCCGCATCAACTCCGAGCACCAATAGTGCAGCAGGTAGCTCTTCTTCGGCGCTTCTTTGGAAACCGCGGAAGGTTGAGGGGTGGCCAATTCCTGCAGCATGCGCAATCGTATCGGCAGCTTTCACCAGCATTGCGTGGGAGACACCCTTGCCCCGTTTTGCGGCATCTTTCGGCCAATTGTGGTGGTGAAAGGCGACGGCTCGTCGCGCGGTCTCGGGAAAGCGCCAGCGCTCTGCGATCCAACGACCGACTTCGACGTGATTAAGGTCGAATACCTCATCCTCAGCTTGGACGAAGCTTTTCTCACCTCTACCGACTAACAGTAAAACTTTTTCATATAGCTTCGCGTTTTTCTGAATCATGATTAGCTTGCCGACGTCGTGGAGCAATCCACAAAGAAAAGCCTCACCGCTACTGATTTTGGTATTCGCTGAAAGTATGCGACAGCTAATCGCGCAGGCTACTGAGTTGGCCCAGATTTGCTCACGAGCGGGGTGTCTTCCTTGCAAAAGCGATTTGAGTACTGTCGCCGATATTAAACAGCGTAGCTCGTCGAGACCGATGTTTGCCACGGCCTTTACGATATCTTTCGCTTCTTCTCCACGACGAAAGTACACAGAGTTGGCAATTCGAATAATTCGAGCACTGAGTACTTCATCAGCCTCGATAATTTTTACGAAATCATCAGTTTTTGCTCGAGGGTTACTCGCAAGCTGAAATGCTCGCACCGCTTGCGCAGGCATGCTGTCGAGCTTACGAATGCCAAGTGTTGCTTTGATTCGCATCTCGGTAGCGAGCGATGTTTTGGCAAGGCTTTTCGCCTTTGGTGAGGCTTTCTTGTTAAATCCAAACATGTTGTCGATGCCTTTTGGCTCTCTCCCCCAATTGATCGATGAGCAGGTGCAGCGGGATTGCGAGGATACTCAAGTGTAAGCAAACCCAGGCGCTGAAATTGGTAACAATTTCGCTCTCTGTTTAGATTCGACAGAGCGAGCAGCGATCTAAAATTTATGAATTATCTGAAGAAACGCAGTAGCGAGGGGGAAATGCCTAGTATAAGGCGTGTTTTGCGCAATACTCGAGGATTGCTGGGTGGGGTTCAAGCTGTTTCTCTCTAATATTGCTGGCGTGAACCGCAATATTGACTGGATGCACAAGGGTGGTAATTCCGAGAGAATCCCAGTCTTTCCATCCTTGTACTGTATCTGCGATATCCTCTCCGACTACCCAAAAGAGCGGTTTCGCAAGTTCACGTTCTAGTTCTCTCACATAGTGAGCAACATAGACGTAACCTCGCTCCTCGATAAAAACCCCTTTCGCGAGTTTATTCTCAGTGAGCGGTAGGTTTTCTGCTCGACAAACAAGTCGAATCATTTCAACTCGATGAGCAAGAGCTGTCGGGGCCTCCCGTTTCCACGGATTTGAGGTTGTGGGAGCAAGTATCACAAATGAAAAGATCTCAAGAAGGGAGCGCACGACTTCTAAATGGCCTACATGGATCGGATCAAAAGTGCCGCCAAAGACGGCAACCGAATCTTCTGGGGGAGGCGTCTGTAAAAGTTCGTTAAGAGGTTTTAAGCAGCTCATCGACAAAAGAAATGCCACGCGAACCGTGGTGGGACATAACAAGAAATCCCTCGGTGAGACCAACTCCCGGAATGTTGGGTAATTCGTTCATTTGAAATCGAGCGAGCGCCTCCCGGGAGTCAACGACTACCTCGGCGATAATATCGAATCTGCCCATGAGCGTGCCCGCCCAGGCGACGCATGGGAGAGCCGCAATTCGCTCGGCAACGGTCTCAGGATTTGAACGCCCTTCTTGACTGATGGTAATTGCGACCAGGGCCACGATACAATCCCGTAAGGCATTGCCTTCAGTGGTCGGGATAATTTGAAGCAAGCCGTTTTCACGGAGTTTTGCCACTCGGTTACGAACCGTTTTTTCATCGACATCAATTTCTCGAGCGATTGCTTGGAACGCCTTGCGCCCGTCGGTTCGAAGTTGCTGGATGATTGCTTTCTCTAGGTCATCAAGCTTCCCGCCGTCAGATTTTGAGCCAGATCGGAGTTTGCTTCGCTTGCTAGTTTTCTCTTGGGTTGTCACCTAGGGTCCTCGTGCATCTCTTGCTCGAACATGGTCAATTGCTGAGACTCTATACCGAGTGCAGTTCGGATGACAAGCGGCCGTACTACGAGGGGGTAATTCGTCTGGAGCGGGTGGCGCAGGAGGTTTGTTTTTACGCAACCAACGCCCATACTTTTCCCCGCTTTTCCGACGTTTCTCTCTCCAGCGCTTTTTCTTCTCGAGAAATTTTTTGAACAACTCCTTCTGCTCAGGGTTTAATATCGCAAGAATTCGTTCCTGCGTTTCTTTGCGGATCGCTTGAAACTGCGGATGGACGGTTGAACGAAGTTCCCTCAGTTTCTCTCCTCGTTGTTCAAAAATCGCTCGAACTTCGAGGCGTTGTTCGGGATTGAGTTGAAGCTTCCGAGACATGCGTTCAAATCTCTCTTCCCGAAACGCTTCTTTGTCATGTCGATGATGCCCGAAGGGGAACGGTCCCCCACGTCCATACATCGCCACAGAGTAACCGGCGTAAAATGAGAGTGAGAGCAAAACAATCGGTATAAATATTCGAGCGAGTACCTTCATTACTCTTCCTCACTTATATCAAAAAGCAGTTCATCACTGCGTATCGAGGTATAGTCATCATCAAGAGCTTCCAAAAATTCCTGGTCCTGAGCCTCGTCGATGTAGGGTGCTTCTTGGGTCGTGTTTGCTTCACTAAGAAGGGCTGAGTCGGGTGCTACCACAAGCCCAAGAAACAGGAGTGCGGAAGCAAACGACCATTCCAAGGAGCTTCGCATTGGCTGGAGGGCTGCAAAAAATTGCCGCAAAGCGTTTGGGCGCTCGAGTCGCGCGACGGTTTTGCGAACAAACTCCTCGGATTCTTCAATCATCGGACTGGATTGTAGTAGGTCGCGGAGGTCATTAAGCTCAGTGGTAAGAGTTACCAATTCTGGAGACGACTCAAGGAGCTCGGTGTTTTGCTTCTGTACCTCTGGACCTAGCTCAGGGTCGTTGAACAAATAAAGAGAGTCAGTTTTTTTCTTCATAATCCTTGTTCCTTAAATATCTAAGGACTGCTTGAGCTCTAATGCTTTTTTTCGTGCTCGCTTCAATCGTGATTTTACTGAATCCACACTACAATTTAGCGAATCGGCAAGTTCCTGATACGACAATCCATGAGCTTCTCTCAAAACCAAAATCGACCGATAGCTTGAGGGTAGTGCGGCGAGCAATTTTTCCAAAGCGAGTTTGGAATCAGTTGCAATCGCGACATCTGCCTGGACTGCGCTTCGTTCTTCATACGCGCGGATTGGTTGTTGATCTTTGTCAAAGAAACTAAAAAACGACGCAATTTTTTTTCGACGCGCGAGGTCAATACAATGGTTGTTTGCGATGCGATAGAGCCAAGTAGAGAATTTTGAGTCATTTCTAAAGCCCCTCAAATTCTTATACGCCTTCAAAAACACCTCTTGCGCCGCTTCCTCAGCCACCGCTTCATTGCGAACCATCGAAAAGCAGTAACTTCTCATTCGTGATTGATATAGCCTAACCAGCTCGGAGAAAGCCGCTTT
Source organism: uncultured Bdellovibrionales bacterium (assembly GCA_964351345.1). Lineage (GTDB taxonomy): Bacteria > Bdellovibrionota_C > UBA2361 > SZUA-149 > SZUA-149 > SZUA-149. The sequence continues at coordinate 8,517 of CAYGNZ010000101.1, forward strand.
GTCTCCCGCTTGAGCGGAACGCAGCAACTCATCCTCCTCGCATGCTGTCTCACTATACAAAATGTCTCGGCGCCTCCCTGCAGGTTCTTTTAAAGACAATGTTTGCATAGGAAAACAGAGCACTCAACGTTTACTTGTTGAGTGCTCAACACTCACTATTGGTGGCCATATCCTTTTCGACGATGCTTTTTCCAGCGCTCCTTACGCTTCTCCCGCATCGTATCAAGTTGCGCGAGTTGATCCTCTGAGAGGATTTCTGCTAACTGCTCGCGAACTCCTTTCCTGACCTCTTCTCGGCAGTCACGCTTTTCTGAAAAGCTTTGTTTTTCAGCGCAACTTGCTTTAGCCTTCGTAGTTTTAAATACCTCGTACACTTTATCTGCTTGGCTGTCTGATAAATTGAGGTGCTTTTGAAGTTTTGCCGTGCGATGCATCGCAAAATCTCTTTGTCCTCCAGGGCCTTCGGCTGAAGCCGTCGAGCAAAGCGCAAGCAGTAGGGTGGGTAAGGCAAATAGTCTTAGTTTCCTGTTCATCTTTAAACTCCCGTTGGTTTCAAGTTCTGTTGGCTAGACGAGAGCAAGGCAGTTTTGTGGCAAAAAGAAATATTGGCTCCTCGGCAATGAAATTGCGTAGGAATTCGTAGGGTTTAGCTCTCGCGTCCCCTGGGGAATCGAGAGCCCCATGTCGTGATGCAGCCAGAGTGGCAAGACAGGACCTATGACTGCTCCATTGTGGCAATGAAGCGTCTTGATTCCGCCATCGAAGTCTCCATACTTCCGAGCAGGGAAGCGACATCTTGTTCTACGCTACTGAGTTCTCCTTTCAAGGCGCCGACCGCACGGGCGTTGAGGTTGTGTTTTAAGTAAAGGACTTGATCTTTTAAGGCGGCAAGTACGGGTTGCACGGAGGATTCCGCCCGTCTCATTGCTTTAATCATTGGCTTATATTTAGCTCGCGTGTCACTTAGACGTTGAGCGCTGGTGCGTCGTAAAGACGCGCTACTATATTCCTCTAATTCATCCTCCCACTCATCGAAAAGGGCGTCGGCAACGTCCTCGATGTCATCGATTCTCGCAGAGAGTTCTTGAGATTTTCCTACACTTTTTTCGTACTCCGTGTTGAGCGCATCATAACGCTCTTCAAGCGAACCGCCGTCAAACTCTACTACAGACTTAAATCGCTCCAAGGCTGAAGCGAATTGCTCCTTTGTTTCTTCTTGGGTTTCTTGTGCGTTTTTGACCCGTGAGACCATAAGGTCTCTCTTGGCGTAGCCTAACTTCTCCATCGCAGAGAAATATGCGGAACTACAGCCCAGCGATGAGGCTAGAATGAGGGTGATACCAAAGAGAGTGATTGAGCGTTGGAAGTTAGTTGAGAAAACAGGGATCATTATTTCTTCAGCCTTATCGAAGGTATTAAATCGGCCCTGGGGCCAAAAGGTTGATTGAGTTTTGCATAAGATAACCCGAGAACCAAGCGGGCA
>CAYGNZ010000102.1:0-9957 GCA_964351345.1 uncultured Bdellovibrionales bacterium
ATTTGTCATGCTTGGCAATGCCGATGGCAGCTTTAATAGTTCTACGTCTTTCGCGGCATCAGGAGGGGGTATTCGAAATGGTGAGATTGGCGATGTCAACGCTGACGGAGTAGCGGATCTGGTTTTTGCGAACAGCACGGGACTAGACATCTTAATTGGAAACGGAGACGGTTCTTTTAAAGCTGCGGTGAGCTATGAAGACGGTCTAAATTTCTCTGACGTATCGATAGTCGACTTCAACAACGACGGAAAAGTCGATATTGTTTCCTCGCTCTTCAATGGACATGTACAAGTTATTCAAGGCAATGGCGATGGCACCTTCAAGACCAGTGTCACGTACGACGCAGGCACTACGCTTGGGCGAGTCGGCGTCGGTGATGTCAATGGCGACGGGATAAATGACGTCCTTGGCATGGAGTACGGAATTAATGAAGAGCTCCACATCTTCTTAGGTAACGCTGACGGGACGCTGCGAGCACCAACGAGTTACAATATCGGTACCTTTGCCATCGAGTTCCCGCTCTACGATATTAACGGCGATGGTAGCCTCGATATCCTCGCAAGAGATAATAACGACCTTGTCGTGGCCCTTGGTAACGGTGATGGCAGCTTCAAATCGACAACTTCGTTCTCCATTGACGGGAACGCCCGTCACATTTCAATAGGAGATTTGGATGGTGACGGTATCGATGAAATCGTCGCAAGCGGTGCTTATGGCTCCCTCTCCGTACTAGAGCAAAATCTACAAGCTACATCCACTGGTGTAGCGGTGTTTGATGTTGGATTAGGCGCGACCTCAATCACCAGTGGAGACTTCAATGGCGACGGCAAGCTTGACTTTGCTACCGCTAACTTTGGAGACAGCACAATAAGCCTGCGTCTTGGTAACGGCGATGGCACCTTTAGCGCAAGTATCTCTTACGCGGCTGGCAACAAACCACGAAGCATACGTTCCGAAGACATCGATAACGATGGTGACCTCGACATTCTAACCTCCTCCGTAGGTAGTGAAGACATTAACGTCTTAATCAATAACGGAGATGGAACTTTCCTTGAATCAGCAGATTATGCGATTGAGGGTGCAGGATACGATCTCGCGCTAGGGGATCTCAATAACGACGGCGGTTTGGATATTGTCGGAGCCAACTTCACCGACGAGAATGTCCGAGTCTATCTGGCGAATACGCAGTATCAAACTGTCGGCTACGTCAATGTGCGCGCGTCTAATGGTGATGGTAGCTTCAAAGCGGTTACTTCGGTTCGACTCGGTTCAGATGTCTCGGCTATCGCCGGTGGCGACTTAAACGGAGATGGATTCACTGATCTGATATACGGAACAGGCGAACTCGACACCTTACAGATTGCACTCGGCAATGGAGATGGCACCTATAAAGCTCCTGCGTCCTTGAATGTCGGAGGAGAGGTCTCTGACATCACTTTAGCTGACTTGGACGGCGACGGTAATCTCGATATTCTCGCGGCGAATGAAGATCAAAGCCTCGCGCAAATTTTCCTCGGCAATGGCGACGGTAGTTTCAAACAAAACCGAACTGAGGGTGATGGAAGCTTTGCGGCGACTCAGTTTTACGCGATGGGAGCCAGTGATTTCCGCGGAGTCAGCCTCGCTGATGTCAACGCAGACGGAAAGTTGGATGTTGTCGCGAGTTCAAACACCGATAACGTAATTGCCGTTCGCTTGGGGAATGGAGATGGAAGCTTTGGCTCAGAAACTACGTTCGACGTTCAAGCAGGCTCTAACACCCTTCATCTTGCAGATCTCAACGGCGATGGTTTCCTTGATATAGTCGGGGAGAACACCACGACCAATAACGACATCACCGTGCTCCTTGGAAACGGTGACGGCAGCTTTAAAGCGGAAAGTCTCTACGATACAGATAGCGGTCCCGATGCCTTGACAGTCGCCGATTTTGATGGCGATGGCATTCTTGACGTAGCGACCGCAAACGAGCAAGGGCAGTCAGTCAGCATCCTACTGGGGAACAGTGATGGAAGCTTCAATAGACGAGTAAATTTTGATACGCAAGGATCATCGCGTTTCCTCAGTCACGCCGATCTCAATGGCGATGGCAAAGTGGATCTCGTTACCGCAAACTATGGCTCAGATACGATTGGCGTAATGCTGGGCAACGGAGACGGAAGTTTCGGAGCTGCGGTAACTATGGCCGCGGGAGTAGATACTAGAACCCTCGACATTGGAGATGTAAACCAAGACGGGCAATTTGATATCGTGTCCACCGATCACAACTCGGGTGCCCTACACGTCTTCCTCGGCAATGGAGATGGGAGCTTTGGTTCAAGTGTTAGCTATGACTCTGGTTCGGTCGCTCATACCGTAAAACTCGCCGACATCAACGGTGATGGCATCCTCGATGCAATAAACTCTGACCGTGGCTCGAACACAATCAATGTTTCACTGGGCAATGGCGATGGCAGCTTTTCATCCGCGATCAGCTTCGATGGGGGCTCTGAAGCTCAGGCTCTCTCCATTGGAGATATCGATAACGATGGAACAACTGATGTGGTTTTCGTCCAAGCAGCCTTAGGAAATGATCTTGGTGTGCTACTTGGAAACTCGCAAAACGTTTCAACGGGTACTGCGAGTGTCGATTTAGGCCTTGGCCCGAAAAATATTGTTACAAGCGATGTGAACGGTGATGGCATCCTTGACCTGGCTTCAGCGGATTACCAAAACGCTACTATAAGTATTGCGCTCGGAAATGGTGATGGCAGTTTTCAGGCCCGCCTTTCAATAAATGTTGGTCCAAATCCCAGCAGTCTAGAAGCGTATGATTTTGACGGAGACGGAAACATTGACTTCGCAGTTTCCTCTGTCGGTGATGAGAGCGTGGTTATTATCCGAGGTAACGGAGATGCAACGTTCAAAGCAAATGAGACATACGAGATAAGTGGAAATATTACCGATGTCGCACTGGGTGATGTAGATGGAGATACTGTAGTAGATTTTGTCGCCAGCAATGCCACCTACTCTGACACCCGAGTTTTTCTGGCGAACACCACTGAATCTAACGGTGGTTACTCCACGGGAGATGCTCCACGAGACGTAACCCTCGCTGACGTTGACGGCGATGGAAATCTTGATGCGATTGTCGCGAACCGTAGCGATAATTCGCTAAGCGTACTACGCGGTAACGATGATGGAAGTTTCAAGGCGCAAACTCAGTTTGCGACCAACGCAAACCCGGAAACGGTTATTGCTATCGACGCTGACGGCGACGGCAATCTCGATCTCGTTACCACTGCCTCTGATAATTCCACTGTAGATGTGCTCCTCGGCAACGGCGATGGTTCGTTTGAGGCAAGAATTGGCTACGCCACTGGAGATCGCCCATTTGCGCTGAATTTCGGCGACTTCGACGGTGATGGTAATCTTGACCTTGCTGTTGGAACAATTAACGAAACAACCGTTGATATATTGCTCGGCAATAGCGACGGAAGCTTCAAGGCGCGTAGCAGTTTCCAACTTGGAGGAGAGGTTCATAGTATAGAGGTCGCAGACTTCGATAATGACGGGAAAGTCGATATTGCAGCAACCTCTACCAGTAACTCTGTCAGAGTTCTTGTTGGAAATGGCGACGGAACTTTTGATGCGTCAATAAATCTTAATAATAAGGTAGATGCCTATGCGATCGACTCCGGCGACTTTAACGGCGACGGCAAGCTTGATCTCGCAGTCACTTCAGATACCGGGACTGCGAATGACACCATGCAGCTCTACTTTGGTAATGGTGACGGAACATTCTCAACTGGTTCGAGCTTTGTGGTAGGTGATGACCCAAGAGAAGTCATCGCTCAAGATTTTGACGCTGACGGAAACCTCGATCTGATTACCCTTACGAATGCCGACGACCGAATCCGCATTTACTTTGGTAACGATGATGGTAGTTTTAGCGCTGCAACAGTTCTAAGAGGCGGTTCGAACACCTACGGTCTGGCGGTAGGCGATCTCAACGACGATGGCGGCACCGATATCGTCTCTACCTCACAGTATGATGATGATATTCAAGTATTCTTAAGTGGCACACAGCTTATCACCGGTGCTGGTGGTTACTCTACAGGACTCTCTCCAGTAGATATTTCATCAGGAGATATTAACGGTGACGGCTATGTCGACCTCGTCACTGCCGATGACCAAGGCTCACTCAGCCTTCTTCTTGCGAATGCTGATGGAACATTCAAGTCAGCCCAAACCTTAACTACCGGCGTTTCGCCTTCTTCTGTACAGCTTGTCGATGTGGATGGTGACAGTGACTTGGATATCCTCAGCACGATTGACGGAGACAATACTCTAAGCGTTCTACTCAACGATGGATCAGGAACGTTCACAGGAGCGCTTACCACGGGTGATGGCACCTTCTCCGCGTATGTGAGTTACTCCCGCTTTGGGCTCTCAGATGAAGATATCACCGCGGTCGATATCGACGGAGACGGAAACCTTGACCTCATCTCAGCCTACGGTAGTGGTTCTAGCGGAGTCGCTATTAACTTAGGTAACGGTGACGGCTCATTTAAATCTAGCGTTACCTCCGTATTACAGTCAGGCTTCTCACAGTTTGTGCTGCAAGATGTCAACGGAGACGGGAAGCTCGACTTGTTAGGTGGGAACAGCAGCGGTGTGCTCAACGTCGCATTCGGGAATGGCGACGGTAGTTTTAATTCCGCACAAACTTTTGCCTCTACCAACTCTGCATCAATTGAACTAGCGGATCTCAATGGTGACGGCATTCAAGATGTCGTGCTCGGCGCTGACAACGGAAATAACTCACTCAGCGTTCTACTTGGCAACTCAAACGGTAGTTTCTCCGCGGAAACGACTTTTGCCTCTGGTGATTGGAACTTTGATATTGCGCTTGCTGATATCGACGGCAACGGCACGATTGATTTGATCACCAGTGACCGAAACGATGATACGTATAGCATCTATCTCGGAAATGGAGATGGTTCATTCTCAGCGAGAACTTCAGAGGATCTGGGCCCCTTCTCTGGTGCAAGAAGTATTGTTTCTACAGACGTGAACGGAGATGGTGATGTTGACCTCTTGCTCTCCACCGATAACAAGTTAAAAGTCGCCTTAGGAAATGGCGACGGCACTTTTAATGCTCTCGTCTCCTACGATCTCGACGGTTCAGATCCACACGAAGTCAAACTTGGCGATTTTGATGGTAATGGTACACTTGATGCCGCTGTGGTCAATTACAGTCCGCTCTCGCTTTCGGTAAGTGTGCTTTCTGGAAACGGTGACGGAACGTTCGCTCAAGCGGTAACCTATACCGTAGGGCCAGATACGACAAGCCTCACGCTTGCAGATCTAAATGGAGATGGCGCCATTGACTTGGCAGTTGGCGCGGCAGGCGCCGTCGACATCCTTCTGGGCAATACACAGCCTTCACAAAATCAATTTGCCTTAGGTGCAGGAGCGACGGAGTTCAGCACTGGGGACTTCAATAACGACGGAGTTCTTGATGTTGCAGTCGCATCGCGAACGGATGATGTCGTCGATATACTGCTTGGAAACGGCGACGGCTCTTACGCCAGCAGAGTGAGCTACGCCGCGGGAGATGGCGTGCAAACGCTCGCCACGGCCGACATTGATGGCGATGGAGTCCAAGATATTGTTACAGGAAGCAGCCTTGATGATTCGATCAACGTTCTTTTTGGTAACAGCGATGGTAGCTTCTCTGCCCTTGTCACGTATCAGAGCGGTCCTGATGCAGTGAGTGTCACACTGGCAGATGTAAATAACGATGGTGAGTTAGATATCGTTAGTGGCTCAGAAACAGACGGTACAATTGATGTGTTACTCGGAAACGGTAACGGTAGTTTCCGCGCAAGAGCTTCTTATGTTGCAGGACTTGATGTTCAGGACATCTCGCTTGCAGACATGAACGCTGATGGAGTTCTTGATGTAATTACCAGTGACGCGACTGGCGAGAAAGTAAACATCCTGCTCGGAAACGCTGATGGTAGCTTTGCTTCTCGCTCAAGCTACACGGTCAGTGAGGGGCCGGTGGCAATTACGGTCAACGATCTCAATGCGGATGGGGTTGCAGACGTTGCCGTCGCCTCAGAAACCAATAATTCCATCGACGTATTCTTTGCAACCACCACCTCGAAGCAAGTCGGCGACGGAACGTTTGGTGGGGCCACGGGATCAGACGGCTCGCTCAATTCCGTTGATACCGTACTGAAAGATGTAAATGGTGACGGAATTCTTGATGCGATTACCGCTGATGATATTGACGGCACGGTGAGTGTTTTTATCGGCAATGGCGATGGTTCGTTCAATTCACGAGTGAGTTATCAAGCGCTGGGCGAAGCTGAAGCGCTTGTGGTACAAGATTTTAACAATGATGGAGTGAAGGATCTCGGTGTTGCCCTACGCGACCAAGATACCATTTCGGTGCTTCTTGGTAATGCAGATGGAACCTTCAATTCAGCCTTTACCTTCGATGTCGATAGGCAACCAAGTGACCTAACCACCGTCGACATCAACGGCGACGGAGAATTCGACTTAATCAGCTCCTCGTACCGTGATGATACAATCAACATCTTGCTCGGCAACGGAGATGGCTCTTTTGGCGCATCCTCTAGTTATGCGGCTGGTGATGGGGCGAATTCGGTGAGATTCGTGGATGCGAACGGCGACGGCAACCTTGATCTGATCAGTGCTGGATTAAATGATGGTAGTGTTCACATCCTGCTTGGAAATAGCGACGGAACATTTAAGGCTTCCACTTCACTTGATATCGGGCCAAGTGCGAAAGATGCAGCACTTGAGGATATTGACGGCGACGGGAACCTCGACCTAATCGGGCTTGAGGCAAATCGTATCGTCATTGCGCTTGGAAATGCAGACGGAACATTTAAAGCCCAAGAAACCTTTGCCACAGGTGCAGACAATACCCGTCTTGGACTCGCCGACATTGACGGGGACGGATACACCGATATTGTCACCACCTCGCTTACCGATGGAGAAGTAAGTATTTTACTTGGTAACGCAGATGGAACGTTTAAAGGTGCCACGACGTTGGATGCTGGTGCGAATCCCTACTCGTTTGCCTTAGGCGATATTGATCAAGACGGCGGTATAGATATTGTCAGCACCTCAAGCACCGCGGGAGCGAACCTCAATACGTTTATTGCCAACACCACTGAACAAAGTGTTCAACAAGAGACTGATATCACAATCAAGAAAACAGTCTCAGAACCTGAAACCGCGCGACCAAGAAGCACCAACCCACTTGATCGTGACGTCGCCTCGCTTGGCCAGGCAGTGATTGCGCTCGATACACTTAAACAGCTCAAGGAAGAAATCGAAACCGATCTCGATGGTATTTCCGATATTCTAGAAGACTTAGAAGCGGCCAATGATTTCGCAAGAGCAGGCGCAGAAGCGGCCGCAAATATTTCAAATCAGGCAGGCTCGATTGGTAACGCAAACGCAATCGCGAACAAACTTCGCGAAGCGATTAAGAGCGCCACTGCCGATCCATTGATTGGTATTCACAGTGGTCTTGATGCACGTCTGCTGGATGATATCTTGAAATAGCTCCGCCGCTAAACCTAAGTAGCTGTAATTTCTAAAGATCTCCGAGTCGCCCGTACACGCTTTTCTGCTTTAGTTACGGAAGCTTATCTGCCGATTAGCTTAGTATGAACACTGTAAAGAAATACGACCTCGTTGTACTAGGTAGCGGACCCGGTGGGCAAAAAGCCGCCATCCAAGCGCTTAAGCTGGGAAAGAAAGTCGCTATCGTTGATCCCAACCCCCAAGTCGGCGGCAATTGCCTTCACGACGGGACCTTGCCAAGCAAGTCCTTTCGCGAAGCGATCATGCATCTCTCCGGCTATCGCGAGCGCACACACTACGGCCAAGCGTATCGCGTGAAAGAGAATATCACGATGAAGGATCTTACCGATCGCACAGGCGGGATCGAGCGAGACATTGAGCAAACCCAACGTTCGCAACTACTCCGTAACCGAGCGGAAATAATTACCGGCTTCGGCCACTTTGAAGATGCGAACACTATCCGAGTTGTTGGCGGTGAAGTGGAGCGTCGACTCACCACAGATTTTGTCGTGATAGCTACGGGAACGCGACCCTGGCAGCCAGAAACCTTTGAGTTCGACAACGACACCATTATGGACAGTGATGGCATTCTCCGTATGGACCGCATTCCTAAAACACTCACCGTCGTTGGTGGTGGAGTGATCGGATGTGAGTATGGTTCGATGTTTTCTGCCCTAGGTGTGAAGGTAACTATCGTTGAGCAGCGAGATAAAATTCTTAGCTTTGTCGATGAAGAGTTGATCGATTCCTTGGTCTATAATTTACGACAACAGAAAGCATGCATCATTACTGGCGATAAAGTGGTTGGCTGTAGAAAAGCGCCCGACGGTCGAGCGGTCACCTACCTTGAAAGCGGACGCCGTTTTGTCAGTGACAAGTTACTTGTCTCCGCAGGACGCGTAGGAAACGTCGAGGGTCTCCACTTAGAGAATATTGGTGTAACAGCAGATCCTCGAGGCCGTCTGGAAGTAAATGAGCATTTCCAGACCTCTGTTGAAAACATTTACGCCCTCGGTGATATTATCGGATTTCCTGCCCTGGCATCCACCGCGATGGAACAGGGTCGACGCGCTGCTTGCCATGCGTTTGGCTTGCGCGACTCCGCAATGAACATCCCACTGCCGTATGGTATTTATGCCATTCCAGAAATCGGTATGGTCGGTGCGACCGAAGAGGAATTACGTAAAGATAAGGTTCCCTACGAGTATGGCATCGCTCGTTTCGCTGAATTGGAACGCGGAAAGATTATTGGTGATAAGCTTGGAGTGTTAAAACTCCTCTTTCATCGCGGCACGCTTCAACTTCTCGGCGTGCATATCATCGGCGAAGGTGCGACAGAGCTAGTGCATATTGGTCAGACGGTAATGGGATTCCAGGGTGGTATCGATTATTTCGTGAACGCCGTTTTTAACTACCCAACGCTCTCGACGGTGTATAAAACCGCTGCGCTGGATGGCTGGAGTAAGATTATCGCGACAGAGGGGCTTCCCGATGAAGTGCCCGCGATTGGTAGTAAGACTCTGCAAGAGCTACACTAGCGAAACACTCTTCAATCTATTCAACGAGTAAGTATTCTTCTGAGGCATTGATCTGCTCAGGCATCCTGCTGTCAGTAGTGGCAGGGGAAATTTTGAGGAAGGATTGAAAAACCCTCGATAAAAACACTCTGAGACGCCTGAATTGGGGGAATCCAGGCGCCTCAGAGCTCGTCGACTCAAGCGCTTCTTCGCCGCGAAAGGGGAGAGAAGGCGGCTCAGCTACTTGAGTGACTTTAATCTCACGGGGGACCTCTAACGAGCGCCATCATGAGTTGAACTCCTAAAGGAGGCAATCCGGGATTCCTAACTGCCAAGCTTGGATTAGTTGCTCGGCAGTATCACAGGGGTCGGGCGACGCGGCTCAGGCCGACGTGCCGGGGGCGCCGAGGACGGCAAAATTAATATAGGTGCTGCCCTGCGTGGGCGGCCCCTTGTTGGCGGCGTTCGTCATCGTTGATTTCTCCGTCGTGGAGTGATGCCCTAAAACACGCGCTTGGGCCGGATGGATGCGCGTGAGTGAAACAAATACCTCAACTAAATCACGGTCCTCGAATGAACACGGGGAAACTCCCGTAGGTTCGTTCCCGCTCCAATCTTGTAATGGCCGACGAATCGTTTGGAGCACACGATTCGAGCCTACCTTTTGAATGCCTTCTTCCTTCCTACGCGAGATGCCTCAGCGGCAGTACGCGTTTGAAGAAGGTTTAAGTTTCTACGCTGTTTGTGGGAGACAAAGAACTTCTGAGGGAGCGAGCATAGCAAATACACAGATAACCGCAACTACTAGTCGGTAATATTTGGCCGTGTAGC
>CAYGNZ010000103.1:0-250 GCA_964351345.1 uncultured Bdellovibrionales bacterium
ATACACGCTCACGTCGACTCCTGGTGCGAGATCCACGCCATGGCCTTGTCGCTGGTCAGACGGGTCAGTTACTCCCGAACCCGAACGAGCGACGTAGGTAATCTGACCATTGAAACTTGATTTAGAAATTTCAGCCTTGAGCACCGCAGCAGAGAGCGGAGATTCAGGGAGCCCACCTATGGCACAATCAATCACTCCCGCATTCGTCATTCCACCAATCGCGATAAAGAGGTCGCCATTGTTGTCAAAC
>CAYGNZ010000103.1:260-6405 GCA_964351345.1 uncultured Bdellovibrionales bacterium
TAGGCCATTTACTCCGTGGTCGTGATTCGATACCGGGAGGCCGGTAATCACCGGCTGCGCCGAGTCGAAGTTTGGTCCGGTCAGCACCGAGATCTCCCCATTGTAGGGCGAATACTCTTCAACCATCGTGCCTCCAGGACCGCAGGAGCCATCATGGTGTGCAAAGAGCTTACTGTGGCTGACATACATCTTCGGCTGCCCTGCCGTCGAATCGAACGGGTCAAAGGCAATGCCGAGCACCGCGTTATTCTCTACGCCGGTGAGCGTATTGACCACTTGGGTGTTGGTGACTTTGTAGTCCTCATCGAGGGTAAGGATCGTAATCTGTCCAAAAATACTTCCCACATAAAGCCGCCCATCGGGTCCCCACTCAAGGACGGTCGGAAAACCTACGTCTGCGACTTTCTTTGGCCCGGTAAACACGACTGGCGTTTGCGCATCGTAGTCGAAGCTTTTCGAATTACTTGCGCCATGTGGAGATTGGACAAAAACGCTTACCGTACCCGAACCTGAGGGCGTCACCAGGTGAATCTCCTGAGGGCTTACCACACTGAAAGCAGAGTCTGGTAAAGCAACTCCGTCCCAAATCACCGAAACACTCGTCAAAGGATAAAAACCTTGGCCGCCGATAAGAATAGTGTCGCCTCCAGCGGAACTCCCCGTTGCGGGCATTGAATTAATTTGCGGGGGATACTCATCTCCATCGTGAGTAATCTTCAGTGATGAAACAGGGACGAATGTTGTGCTGCTGTCAGAGATGAAGAGCTGTAGCGGCAGCTCCGTGAGATCCGCTACTGCTGCCCGTGCCTCAAACACATGGTTCCCGGCACCAAGTGATATCCCGCTAGATTTACCAGAGGCGTTTAGTGAGAGCTCTTGATTGTTGATAAACAACTTTTTGCTGGAAGCACCGAAGAGCTGAAACTTGTACGTTCCCGAAACTGGTATCGAAATACTTCCAGAGAATATGACCAGCGTTGTGGCAGCATGAGGTGATCCGCCTATAGCGCCACCGGTATTGAGCAACCTCACGTCAGTAGCACGTTCGCTGAAGTCCGCCATCGCAGGAGGGTTGGCAAGGAAGTTCGCAAGCTCAGTGCTGTTACTAGCTTTAAAGTATTCGACGTAGGTGCCCGGAATTGCACTCGTTGGAACCACTTCAATTTCCTGACTCACAGAGGATTGCTGAGGAATGAAGCGATCATCCTCTACCGTCAAGGTGATTGTATGTTGACCAAGAGGAAGCGTCGCGTTGAGCAGTGCTCCGCTACCAAGATTCGTTGCCCCGGTGCTCCACTGCCAATCAACGATCTGGTCGCCTAACGCATGTGCTTCAGACGTTGAGCCATCAAGCTCCACTACTTCCATTCCATTGCCGTCAAAATCCACGACCGCAGCCGGAGCGAGAATTCGTGGATGGAGAGAGCCATTTCCGTAGGCTTCAGCGTGTCCAACAATCTCAATCGCGGAAATTTTCGCTTTTTGTTTTGTGGCATCCAAGAAGATATTCAACATTCCGTCGTTGACACTGACTTCCTGTTCAACAACGAAGGGCTTGAGTCCTCCCGCCTCGGCGTATAAGTCAATCTCACTCCTCGCCGATTCACCTTCAAGCACGGCATCAAAAATACGTTTGTTTGGAGCGGTGAAAAATATTTCAGAGAAATGAAGCCGCACTCGGTAAGTTCCATCTCCAAGCGGCACCGCGTAGCTTACTTCATTGCCAAATCGTTCGCTTTTGTAGAAGGGAGTATCTGAGAAGGCCGTAATTGATTGGTCCTCGAACACCTCGCCATCAAGAAAGAATTGATCTGCGGCCCATGTGCGGCCCAAAGAATCCACCACCGTATCGCCACCACAGTTAATCCGTATTGGATCGAAGGTAGTATCTGCTCCAATAACCTGCTCTGTTTGAGAGAGGGTTTCAGCGCGAAGTTCAGTTTGATCAAAGAGCGCTTTGAATTCATCAACCTCGGGTAGATCCGAACTCGCGAACAAGTCTTGGAGGTGACCGTAGGCCAGAGATTGATATTTCAGTTCCGCCACGATTCGGAAGTTTTCACCACCTCCGACGGGGACACGGTAAGTAACTGTGTCGCCACCAAGATTGAAGTCTTGGTCATTGAGTGCTGCTCCGCGTACGGCAACATCTGAGGGCGCACTCGACTTCTCAAACCCAGATGGAGTGAGGCGATTGTCCTTGAGGTATTCAGCGGCACGAAGCAAGGTATGGGTAACCTTGCCATCGGTGTCTCCCATGATCGCTTCATACACTTGCACTTGGTCGGCGGAGCGTATCACGGAATAGTGCGGCTCATAGCTCTGAGAGTCAGCGTCTGTTGCGACACCGAGAATACTTCCGTCTGGGTTTACTGCACCTGATTCGAATACAAGGGAGTCATTGCCATCAAAGACGCTGAAATGAATAAACGCTCGGCGCGAAGGGTAGCCACTGGGTAGCTTGTGACCAGTTTTGTTCGTTACTCGTAGCACTACCTCTAGCTCTCCAGCCTCAAGTGAAGTTGAAACGATATCGAGCTTGCTTGAGCCTTGGAGAAACGCTCGTGTCTCAGCGATTGCCTGCTCAAAACCATTCACTGAGATACCTAATTGCTGTTTATTGCGAGCAAAGATATCAAGCATGAATGTGTTCGCTCCACGAAACGTGTGTTGCCGAAATCCCGCTCGCTCCGGCATGCCGCTCGGGAAACTTGCAATTTGCACGGGAGTATCTACCAGCGGCATGTGACAGCCCTGACAGCTTTGTGCTTTCGAACCTCCGTCTGCGTAATCGCTGTGAAGCCACTCTGAATACAGCATTTGCTCGGGAAACTGTGATTCTAGGCTATCGCTTGCAGCAACTCCGTTGGCATCAACGAATGGAGTTTTTAGATCATGACAGCTCGCACAGAGTTTTGAGGAACTAATGTGAGCGGAGAACTGAGGTTTAAAGCCAGCGAGTTGCTGCATTTGGGTAACGTCGGGGTCAAGATACTGACCGTATGCCGGGCGCTGTAGCGGATCTTGAAACTCCTTAATTTTAAAGCGGCCAGAAGAGCCGGCAAGAGTTCCTAGTGTTTCGTCGTCTTGAATCTGATGGCAGGTCGTGCATCCCACTCCTTGCATCGCGTGATCAAAGTGAGCGTTTGCGGGGTTAAGCATTCCGTCACCCAGTATCTCGATCTCTTGATCAAGTTTCTTCGCCGTTTCATTTGCCATCGGTGCGTGACAGCGTGAACAGGTGTCATTGAGTTCCTCTTCAAGATGCGGATTGCGATTTAATTCCGCAGCAACTTTTGCTCTCCAATACGGATCTTTTGTGGCATTGGCCATGGTGCTGGTTTGCCATGCTGCGATGAGAGAGATGTCGTTCTCTTCTTGATCGCTAAGACCATCATGGCAAAGCGCACACTCCCCTGAGCCAGAAAAGTAGGCTCCCACGAACTGATCATTTCCGCTTATCCTATGAGGGTTCGAACTTGGCAGTATTTCAAGTCCTGAAATTTTCGCGTTATCAACAATCGAGCTGAAATTAAGCAGGAGACCATCCTGAGCAGGGAGGACTTTTACCGGAATGTTGCGAGTGAAGGCCTTCATCGTGCCCTCATCTGCAACAATATCTATTCCCGAGAGAGAGGGTTCCCCTTGTGTAAGAATGCTAAATACTCTTGTATTGGGTGCGGTTTGGTAGATCTCAGCCAAGTGGATAATGAGCTGATAGTCTCCGGTGGGTAGCGGTAGATGATAGGAGAAGTCGTTGTTACCCTGATCATCATATAGTTCACTTGCGTAGAGTAATTGGTCACTGGTGCCAGAAGCTGGGTTGTTCGTATTTTGTATGCTTCCAGGTTCTAGTTCTAATGCGTATTCGGCACCATTTTCAGAATATCGTTCTGAAGGCGGGACTGCATCGTTGTCAGCAAGCCATGAGCGCCCACTACTATCAGTAAATGCAGGTCCGCCGCTGTTAATCCGCAGTGCCGTAACTTCTCCAATACCTTTGAGCGAAACAAATTCCGGTGCAGGACCACTCTCACTGCGGATCTCTACACGCGCTTGTTTAAATCCAGCTTCGCCTGGCTGAAATGTCACGCGGAAGTCTAAGAATGCTCCCGCCCCAAGAGAAGAGAACGGAGGGACGGTGAGCTGAAATTGATTGGCATCGGTCCCGCTGAGTTTGATTTCAGCGATTGATACCGCAAGAGACCCTGAATTGTAGAGACGGAATACCTTTTCACTAGAACTTCCCTCAAGGGGGACGCGACCAAAGTCTTGCGTGCTTGAAGGGCTGACGCTCCAACTGAGCGTTGAACCTGAACTACTTGATGAACTTGTAGAAGAGGAACTAGTCGAGCTCGACGAGCTTGACGACGAGCTTGAAGAAGAGGAACTTGATGATGAGGAGCTGCTCGTGGTGGACGCGGTGAGCGGCTGCGTGGGTACATTCATGATGTAACCAATTCGACCGGAGGAGTGAGGATAGACGCGTATCAGTTCGGTACTCACGGCATTTGCCGCGGACTGTCGCACGGTACCGATGAAGTCTTTTCCCGTTATCTCATGAAGAGCCGTATCCACGTTCCCTTGCGGAGCGAGTGTGCGACTAATCGCCGCCGAAACTTGGCTTCCAAGAGCGTCTTGCAAAGAAATAGCGAAATTTGTGGCAGACGGAGCACTGTTTTGAGATTTTAGCCATTGAAAGGCACTGAGGTAGGTGTTGACGGGAGCAATGATTGAGTCAACCGTGGTGTTACTCTCGTCTTTTGCCTGAGAGGCATACGCCCATTCAATTTCTGGTACGCTGGCCTGATCAAGACTGCCGTAGAATAAGCTTTGCACGAACAGCTTTGCATTTTGATTCTGTCCGATACATCGAGCGCGAAAAGAGCCAATTTGTTGCACGCCAAGATCGGCATTGAGGTAAAAATGCTGCTGCGCGAAGGCGGGAATGAGCACGGTTTCGCGACGTAACAGCTCACTACTTTGATTTCGTAGTTCCGTCTGCACCTCGACCGGAAATGGAGAAAAGTTTCCGACTTCAGCCCAATTCGTCGCAGGGTCAAAAGTACTTGCAGGAACCGCTTTTGCAGTACAGCTACCGTAGCTTGATGCGAGGGTGAAGGCGAAACGGAAGGAAGCGTCGAGTCTTTGACTGTAGCGAGATAAGAACGCGCCGTAAGAAGTGGAGCTATCGTCAGGTTCTATTCGATACAATCCAACAATTTGACCGTGCTCATGCCCCAGCGGGATATCGATTCTTGCACCGGGGAGGAGGTTGTTAATACGGACGTCTTGATCAGGTAGCGCGCTACCGTCTTGCCCGTAGAGTTTTACCGAAGCGCTAAAAGGATTGGTGACAGTAGGTGGAATATATACGGTAAGCCAGTTGTAGACCGCTAAATCGTCACCATTAGGATTGAATGAGTTAAACAATCCTCCGCTCGGTCCTTCCAGAGACTGTAGCCAGGGTATGGCGAATGCATACTCTACAGTTTTTTCTGATCCAGGCGGAAGCAGGCGGTAAAACGAAGTGATGCCGCTTAAACGGAGATCTTGGTTTTTTGCATTCGGTGATGAACGAAGAGTGTAGGTGCCATGGTTATCACGGATATTAAAATCATTGAGCGCGATATGGCTTGTTCCTCCTGCCGGGATTGAAATTGTTCTTTCCCCGAGGAGGGATTGAGAACTGTCCTGGATTCGAAACACGGCATCTGCGGTGTCGCTGCCGATGTTGGAAATTTCAGCAACAACGTAGTGTTCGTTAAATCCATTCCAAACTCCTGTGTAAGGTGCAGCTTGGGCGAATGCGAAAGCGGGTAAGAAGAAGAGGAGCGGAAGGAAGAAGAGAAGACTAGTAACAGTCGGCCGCTTCAGAACTAGACTTTGCCTTGTCATTTGAACACTACAACCAAATAAACGCGAGGCTAAAGATAGTAAAATGCTGCGTGATTACCTCGGTTCGGGGATTGTAATGAGCTGAATACTTTATGCAATAGCTGGGAGAAAAACCTCAAAAATACAGCAACTTACTTTACTATAGCAAGTTATTAACAATTAAATTGGTACGTAAATACTAATTTGAACACCCGGAGCTAGTCGTTAGGGCTCGGAACGAACTGGGTAATACAGCGCAGTGCTCCGC
>CAYGNZ010000103.1:6415-9150 GCA_964351345.1 uncultured Bdellovibrionales bacterium
ACACTACTCGGTCAAGAGGATCGTTAAATGTTGGCACGAGCACGGCATCGTTACAGCAATAAAAGTTTGTATAACTTGCGGGTAGGATTTCATCGAGGCAGAGCACCGGCTTGGGGAGGGGGAGCAGCGAGACTTCTAATGTACGACCTTTCGCATCAATCTGGTCCTGCAAGCTAATCAAGTTCGATCTGCAAATAGAATAGTTTGGGTTACTGGGATTCTCCTCCCATGCCAAAACGACATGTCCTGGAGCAATGAAACGGGCAACGTTATCCAGATGTCCTCCCGTGCTATCTCCGACTAAACCGCTTTTTAGCCAGATGATTTTTTTTACACCAAAATGTTGTTCTAGTATTTCTTGGTAATACTCTTTTGAAAGTAAATCAGCGAGTGCATCGGCCCGATACAGCAAACAGGACTCCGTGACCAGAAGGGTCCCCTCGCCGTCAGTATCAAAGGCTCCACCCTCCAACACAATCCGCTCTCCCTTTTCGTTACAGGCAGCAAGCGAATGTTCTATACCGGTGTGTGAGGCCAAGATGCGACCAAAGGACTCTTCGACCTCCCTCCGCTCGCCCTTTCCCCAGACATTGAAGCCCCACTGAGACCAGCGGCGATTGCCTTGTGCATCTCTGACTGGAATTGGCGAGAAGTCGCGAAGCCAGCAATGTTCATACTCCGCAACCTCTAAACTTACGTTTCTCAAATCGCAATGAACGATTTCGAGTAGCTCTAAAACAGCGGCTCGTATTTCTTCATCATGGCAATAGAGCAAAATGTTTTCATGTTGCGCGATAATTCGCACAAGCTCTGCAAAGCACCAAGAGATAAGTAAGAATCGTTCTCCCCAACTCTCTTCCCGGTACGGCCAGGCAAGAATTGTTGCCTCATGTCTCTCGAAATCCGCGACTAGAAAGCTCGGCGATGCGAGCGGAGCCGTCGTTTTGTACTCTGAAACAGAAAAGGGATCAGGGGTGGCCATGCACAAAGTCCTCATAAAAGAACTCATTTTCGGGCAGGGCAGAGTGGCGTTCCCTCCATTGAGTTGTTCGCATATTAGATGTCAGAAGCGGCGGACTGGGTAGAGGAAAAAATCTTCGGGAGTGCAAAATCCTTAGGTTTCCCCGTCCCCAAGGTCTGACTAGAATCCCGAGCACCTTCTAGTTTCTTGGCTTTTCCTTCGATCAACCCTAATTCTGCACCAAACTAGGTCTGCTAACTAATTGTAAATATAGACAAAATAATCATTCAGCATCTAAGGCTTGCCCGTCATGTACTGAAGTTAAGGAAAACACGCAAAAGCGTAGCAAATCACTCAGGAATTGTAATAACCTCTTCGAGTATCTGCGCAATTTCCCCTGCTTGGATGAGTCGATGGAAACAACTAGGTTTTAAACGTTCTAAAGTGCCACAGGTAACAAACGCAACTACTGAGAGAACACGCGAGCGCGGTCCGGTCGAAACGCCGGAGCAATCCCAACGCCTTGAAGCGCAACGCCTTTCAAGTGAGAGAAATCAACGTTTTAAAGAGCTTCAAGATCTTACGTCTGAATACGCCAAGACCCGAGGAGAATTTCTTGGCAGAGCGGATTCGGACCCTGATGCGATAAGAAAACTCGACGAGGAATACCGAGAGCGGATAGATTCGTTTTCGGATTTGCTTCAGAAACCCGGTGCTGCTGCTCGTCTCGATCAGTTCCGATCCGCAGTTGAAGATCGTTCAAGAGCGAGAACAGTTGCCAGTGAGTTGCGAGAGATGGAAACGGCGCGGGGCTACGAAGAGGCTCAAGGGCACATCAGTTCCACTCGTGCACGGGATACATTTCTCTCTGAGCAACACACTTTTCTAAGTTCTAACGCGGAACTCCGTTCATCTATCGAGCAAATACGAGTGCAAGCGTATCGTAGCGGCCATGAACGTTGGCAGCAAGGAGTGGCAGCTTCAGAGGACCTCTATAATGCAATGTGGGGCGCAGGCACCGACGAGGATAAAATTTTTTCTACCCTCGAAGGAAAATCACCAGAGCAAATTTCAGCGATAGAAACGGCGTACGAGCGCTACTATCATGTTTCTCTTAAAGAGCGTCTTTCCCAGGAGCTTGGCGGTACTGATAAAGAACGAGCAATGCAATTGCTCAAAGGAGATCGAGTTGCAGCAAGTTCAGCTCGGCTTTATCAAGCAATGCGCGGCGCCGGAACGGATGAGGCAAGCATTCAAGAGGTATTTGAGAATGCGCGAGATTCCTCGGAAGTGAAGGCAATTGAGCAACACTTTAATCAGCACTATGCGGCGAAGTATGGCGCGGCAAATCTTGATGCTGCACTTACGGCAGAGCTCGGTGGAGATCAGCGTCGCCTTGTCTCGGCATTGCGGAACAAAGACGAGGTGGCGTCTGCCGCGGTAAGAATTCACGAAGCGATTCATGGTGCGGGTACTGATGAAGCGGCGATTTACCGAACGTCGCTACAAACGAAATACTTTAACCTCTACCACCGAGATATTCGTCTCGACTTACGTTCCGATTTGGGCGGCTTGCAAGAAGAGCGGGCG
This sequence comes from uncultured Bdellovibrionales bacterium, assembly GCA_964351345.1. GTDB lineage: Bacteria > Bdellovibrionota_C > UBA2361 > SZUA-149 > SZUA-149 > SZUA-149. The sequence goes on from CAYGNZ010000103.1 coordinate 8,967, forward strand.
ATTGCATTGCTCGAAGGAAATCGAGTGAAAGCCGACACGCTCGCTCTAGAGCGGGCAATGAATGGTGGAGTACTACTCGGCATCGGAACAGATGAGCGAGAGGTGCGCGAAATTCTTGCCAACGCACCGCTGGAACAACGAGACGCTCTCCGGGCGCAGTACCAGCAGATGTTCGGCCATAGTC
>CAYGNZ010000103.1:9185-9862 GCA_964351345.1 uncultured Bdellovibrionales bacterium
AGCAATTACACGACGCCCTCAAGGGTAAGACCAAAGAGGAGCTCACCACGATGCGAGAGGAGTATCGGAGGCGTTTTGGCGTTGAGATGGATCAAGACGTCTTACGCGATGTCTCCGGCGATGATTATTTTGACGCCCGGGAGAGCCTCGGGGGAGCGCCCGAAACAGTTGAAGAACGACTAACGCTTCTAGAACGTCGCCATGAGTATGAGCAAAGCGGAGCTCTCTCTGGAGTAGTTTCTCTTTTCTCCAGTCAACCAGCCGTGACCGAAGTGAAAATGGAAGAAACTCGTAGCCTACTACAACAAGCAATTCAAGCCGTGCAAACTGGTCGACTTGGGCAAGAGCTGCAGGCTGCAGTTGAAGTGCGGGATAGTTTACAGCGGCACGCCGAGGACTCACTGCGTGAGATCAAAAATTCAGTCGGCGATACGGTGGCCAATACCGGGGCGTTTGTTGCGGGTACGGGTGCAACGATAGCCACTCTTGGTGCGGGTGCACCGCTTTGGGTTGGCGCCCTAGCTGCGGCTGGATCAGCAGGCTATAGCCGAGCAGTGCTGAAAGCAGGCATTAAGGGTCAAGGATACGGTTGGGAAGAGGCGAGTGTTGATGTCGGGACTTCTGCCATCGAGGGAGGTTCACTCTTTCTCGGTGGCGCTGGTGGGAAGAAAGCAGCA
>CAYGNZ010000104.1:0-9852 GCA_964351345.1 uncultured Bdellovibrionales bacterium
TCGAGGAGTTAGAAGTTCTTGACCAGCAGCGCAATTTTTTTGGTTACAATCGTTTCTCGCTTTTTTCGATCAATGACGCTGATTACTTTCCCGGAAAAGAGGGCTCACTGCACGAAAAAGTTCGACGCTTTCTAGAAAAGGAAGGAGTGAACGAGGGAATTGAACGCATCGAGTTGATTACAGTTCCGCGTGTACTCTCAAAAGTTTTTAATCCCGTAAGTTTTTATCGTTGTTTTAATGCGGCTGGGGAGCAACAAGTTGCAATCGCTGAGGTGAATAATACCTTTGGCGAAACTCATTTGTATCTTCTCCATACGCCACTCCAGGGTGGTCATTCGCAGCAACTGCGCTATTTACACTGTAAGGAATTTCATGTTTCGCCGTTTAATGATATGAACGGTGACTATCGGTTTTGCTTTAGTAAGGAGCTGAAATCTCTCGATATTCGCATAAATATCGAACGAGATGGAAGGACTACCTTTCTGTCACGAATACGAGGGGAAGGCGTCCCTTTCTCCTTAAAAAATGTAATAAGAACTTTGGTCGCATTTCCCTTAGCTGCGCATCTCGCGATGCCAAGAATAATGTGGGAAGCAGCGAAATTACGTTTTCGAAAGGATCTGAAAGTGTACACAAAGCCAATCGCTCAGAGCGATATGACTATTCGCCAAGTAGGTCCCTCCTATCTTCAGAGTGCCTGCCAATCTATTTGCGTTTCGTTTTTTGAGAAAATCCGGCGCGGACAACTGATCCTTGAGTATCCTGATGGTAGCGAGAAGTCGTTTGGCAAAGACGATGGCACAATCAGAGCTCGTATTTCAGTTCGAAACTATGACTTCTTCATGTGCTCCGTTATCTCTGGAGACGTTGGTTTTGGAGAAGCGTATGTTGAAGGGTATTGGGATACTGAAGACCTTACCGCTGTACTATCTCTTTTTATTCTCAACGAAGAATTCCTCGATGAAAAATCGATTCTTCTCTCCTCTATCGGAGACTTCCTCAATGGAGTGCGGCATTTTGTGCGAAAAAATTCTCCGCAAGGGAGTAAGAAAAACATCAGCGCTCATTACGATCTGAGCAACGAACTTTTTGAGTCCTTTCTCGATCCCTCAATGATGTACTCTAGTGCATTCTACGTGGACGAAAACGACACCCTTGAGATTGCCCAGCAGAACAAAATCCAACAAATGATTGAGAAGGCTGATATTCAGGCTTCAGATCATGTGCTTGAGATCGGTAGTGGGTGGGGCGGATTCGCTATCGCCGCCGCCCAGCAGACAGGCTGTAAGGTGACGAGCATTACACTCTCTCAAGAACAACTCACCTTAGCCCGCGAGAGGGTAGTTGCGGCTGGTCTCAGTGATCGCGTCCGTATCGAGCTTTGTGATTACCGAGAGGTGCAAGGGGAGTTTGATAAAATTGTTTCGATAGAAATGCTTGAAGCCGTGGGCCACAAATACCTTGGGACGTTTTTTGCTGCCTGTGAGCGTGTGCTCAAACCAAACGGTGTCCTCGCGCTACAAGTTATCACCATGCCTGAAACCAATTACGACAACTATCGTAAGTCCTGTGATTGGATTCAAAAGTATATCTTCCCCGGCGGGCTCTGCCCCTCGGTGCAAGCTATTGTCGATGCGATGACTGCTGACTCCAAACTTATCGTGCAAGACATCGAAGCAATCGGCACACACTACGCCCGCACCTTGCGGGATTGGCAAAAACGTTTCAAGAAGGCGTACCCAAGTTTAGTCGAAAAGGGTTTTGATGATCACTTTCGACGTATGTGGATGTATTATCTTTGTTACTGTGAGGCGGGGTTTGCGATGAGGAAAATAAACACCATGCAACTAGTGGCCAGTAGAACCAATAACAGGACAATCTTAGCATGCCCAGGATACCACACGTTCTAATCGCTCTCTCAGTTCTTACGCTTAGTTTTTTCACTAGTCCTCAAAGTGTGAATGCGCAATCAGACTCGGAGAAGCGTTGTATCGGCGGGGCTTGTTTTAGCACTGAGCATCAAGTCGGTGAGCTTACTCTACCTCTCAAGGGCGTCTCGCTTTTTGAATACTGGTCTTTTGATGTCTATTCCGCTGCCCTCTACGCTCCGGCAGAAGTAAAGGATATCAAAGGTGTGCTCGGTGATGTGCCAAAATACCTCGTGCTTGAGTATCACCGAGGATTAGAGCGACAGAATATTATCGATAACTCAGAATACATCCTCGAGAAGAATCCTCAGAACAACATGCAATCACTTCGGGATCGACTCAAGGTGCTGTATGAGAACTATAACGACGTCAAAGATGGCGACCGTTTTTCTATGTCCTATGTGCCCGGCAAGGGAACCACGCTGTACTACAATGGGAAGGAGAAGAAGACTCTTCCAGGTGTGGATTTTCAGCAGGCGTATTTTGGGATTTGGCTTTCTCGGACGAGTGTGGATGAGGATTTTACCCAAGAGTTGCTTGGGGTGAAGAACTAGTCTTTTGCGAATCGATCGACATTGCTAGAGCGTGCGCCCCTCGTTGAAACCTTAGGCGCGAGGTTTCATGTAGAGGGAGGCGTTGCGGGGGATCGTTTCGGAGTCAGATTCCTGTCTCCTGCACTTTGTGGCTTTTGCTTTTGGCGACGATGGGAAGGAAACCTCGCGCCTAAGGTTTCAACGAGGGGCTTGGTTCTGGAGAGTTCCCGGACTTTTGAATCGAATGTAGAATTCCAGAGAGCTGTTTGGCGGTCGGGCGATGTTTCACAGCGCCGCCGCATATCCGGGACATTATCTGCTCACTGCTTTACAGAATCTACGTGCTCCAAGAACTCATCCCGAGTAATTCCAATTTGTCGGATTATTGAGCCTATTGTCCCTACGGGAATTCCTTTTCGGTTCATCGGAACCGTGACATGCATTAGGACACCCGATTTTACATAAATAGCGTGACTGCCTTTAGTCCGATGATGCTGGTAGCCTAGCTTATAGAGTACACGCTCTACTACTTGCCAATGTAAGGGGCGGAGTTTTGGCACGGTTTATGCTGCTTGAGGAAGTGCTACTTCAACAGGGAAGGCTCGTCCGCCTTCCAGTGGGCTGCTGCTTGGTGTCCACTTAGACTCCTCGTAGATCCATCCCAAGCTCTCAAGTAAATCGAAGGTGACGTTTCTCTCGTTTGACGTCTGAAAAAACAGCTCGACTGCCTCAGAAAAATTTTCGAGGGCTTCTTCCTCGGTCTCTCCGAAACTAGAAAGTTCAAGCGCAGGGGTAAACGCAACGATGAATTCGCCTTCTCGCCAAAGCATTAGGGGTAACTCGATTTGTACGTTCATAACGCTATCCATACACTAGTTATCGTCAATCTTTCAGATTATATGACGCTTTTACCTTCATAATCTATTCTCAGGCAACACTAACTCTCTAAAAACGTTGCAAATATTGTCAATTCGGGCACTTAGAAATCCTCAAATCCGAACTCAACAAACGAATGGAACGGAAGCCATACACATAATATGCTAGTGGTTGAAACAATCGCTGAGCGTTTGGGAATGAGCCCGCTGCTCACCTAAACGGCCACACCTTCGTTTCTCGCCTTTTCACAAGCCCTATCACCGCCTAATGATTTCCAAAACTCGGTCGCTTTTCTCAGTTCGCAATCCTTCATTTTATATAGTGCTTGTCGTCTTGGTTGCTGTCTTACTGCGTCTTCCTCAGTTGAAGTCCGCTAATTTGTTCCTGGACGGTGACGAGTCGATTCTCGGGATGATGGCGCTCCACCTATCTACGGCTAAAGAATTGCCAATATTTTTTTACGGTCAGAGATACGGATTCTCCCTTATTGAAACCGTCGCTGGGGCAGTCGGCTTTGCGACTCTTTCGCCAAGTGCTCTCGTTCTGAAGATATCCATGCTCTCTATCTGGCTTGCGTCGTTGGTATTGCTCTATCTCGGAATGCGAAAGCGATACGACGACCTGACCGCGTGTATTTCCTTGGTTCTGATTTCCATTTTCCCTGCTTGGTTTCTTTGGTCCATGAAAGCTCGCGGCGGGTATCTGACGGCGCTATTCCTTTCCGGACTAGCGTTTTACCTAACGTCTAATCCCAGCGATAGGGGAAGGCTAACTACCAATGGAAAATGTATTGTTGTTGGTTCGATACTTGCCGCTATCGGCTACTCTCAATTATTTTTTCTGCCGGGAATTGTTGCAGTTACACTTCCGCAATTTTCTCTCAAGAAGATTACGGTTGTGATATTGAGTTTTACGGCGACGGCACTCGTGTTATGTGCGTTATCTTATCTGCCCTACGGCGATTATTGGTCTCCTTCAATACTAGGTTTTGGATTAGTCGATGGCCTCTACGAGGTAATGCTTTCTCGACTCAGAGTAAGTTTTTCTGGATCGTTTTACATGGCCTGGCCCGTCGATTTGGGAGACTTTGCCCAACTTGCGGGAGATGTCTGGTTGTGTTTGTTGACCTTGAGTCTGGCGGCTAGCACGCTGTTAATTGCTTTCGGGCGCTTTCGAAAAGCAGAGTTACTCCTATTCGTTGCGACAATCGCGTGCTTGCTGTGGCCACTGGCTATTAAGCCTGAGGCCTATTCGCATCGCTACATCCTACCGTTGAGCATTTACTTTCCCCTACTACTGGCATCACTAGCAGCGCGTCTAGTAAGGCAGGTTCGGTTTGGCAAGGCGATCTTATCGATCGGTGTGATATGTCTCAGTATTTTGAGTTTCGCTGTCTCGCGCGAGTTTGCAGATTACGTTTTTCTTGATCCACTCAAAAGGGGGAACTTGGGCGCTGAGCAGGGTATCGAATCCTTCATCGAAGACCTTCGTTCCCAAGGCGTCCGCCACACTTTTTCGATGGACGGATTATTGAATTGGAACCTTACGTTCTATAGTCAGGAATCGATCCTATCTCGAACAATTCACCCCCTAGAGCGGTATCCAGCCTATACTAAAGAGATCAACCAGCGCTATAGGGAAGGAGCGCCGACAGCGCTCGTAGCGTATGAATATCAATGCCGTAACTCGCTCGCTCCTATTATGGTGCAAATGCAGTTTCCAGTAGAAGACATAAAGTATGTTGCCTCTCGCTATTGCTATTTTCTACATCCCAGTCGAGCGCTACTGGAAAACCTTCTCTTTTCGTTCGAGGAATAAAAATAGAACCCTGAGCCTTGAGGGGGCTTTGTCCGTGATGGATTCCAGTTTAACGAAGCTTCGTAATTCCATATTCCATTTCTGTGTTGTATTCAGAGTGATGTTCTTGAGCGGGCGCAGCCCTTGGTGCGCTTGAAGAGCGGAGTATCAGTTTTTGGAGTTACGACCGGGAACGGATGAAGAGGATACAATCTCTTTTTTACAGAAGAGAGAGCCGCTTGATAGAATAGGGGACGTTTCCCTTATTTCACCTTGCAATAGGTAACGCCCCCTATATTCATATTCAAAATCGAAATGAGAATTTGGCAACCAGCCAAATTGTAACTGTTACTCGATTGTTTTTCACATTGAATACGGTCATTAGGTACTCTATGCTCTACTCAGCTTAGGCGCTTCTTTGGTCGAGAATTTCGAATTCTCTTTTTTAGAACGATCAATTTGACTTGGTTTGACGGAAGTTTGACCACGAATATGCGGATTAATTGAATTTGGCGACCTGCCAAAAATAGGAGCTACCATGAAAAAATTATATCTTTCGTTTTTCGTCTTTGCTCAATTCTTAGCTTTGTTTTTCCGTAGTGAAGCTGCTTTCGCGGCGGATACTAGAATCATGGTCGGTACGAAAGAGACGCTCAATATGCCAATGACGAACGATCGTATTGTCTCAAACTTTGAGGCGAATCGTAGTTATTGCTGCACGATTTCATCAACCGTGATAGCGGATGGAGCTCGTTTTGGCTCAGGTGGAGCGGTGCAAGTGTCTAGTGGTGAGGCAAATAATACGTTTCCACGTGCGACGTTTAACGGTGACATTGCTCCAGCGGTAAACTCCGGTGCCGCAAACGCTCGATACTGCTTCGTTCCTCGCGCAAATGAAGCATATGCGTTGCCAATACAGTTTAGCGCAGGTCCCTCTGGAGCGGTTACAGCCTGGTGTGAGGAAACTACGCTAATTGGACATTACAATCTTATTGCCACTGATTTTGCGTACGTTGAGGTTTCAGTTCTTACCAACGGCGGTGATTCAGAAGATGATGTGTATTACCGAGTTTTCAATGGTCTCGGAAACGAAATCGTCTTGGAGTTTCAAGGGCAAACAGCACGCTTTGACCACTCAATCCACGACTTTGTTGAGGCGGATACTTTTTCGACTCTGTACTTGGTGCACTCCGGTCCCCCCAATAGTATCTTTGCGCAAGTAAGTCAGTATGCGGTTGAGTCTACCGACCCTTTTATCTTTCGCCCGGTTACTCAAATTCCAATGACTAAACGCGCCCAGTAAGGGCGAATAGGGGACGTTACCCATTTCAGGGTGGGGCGAATATGAAAAAAGGGAAACGTCCCCTATGCTATAAACGAATTTGTGCCATTTGATGACCTTGAAAAAGCGATTCCAGTTCTGGAGCAATTTAACCTTCGTAGCGATTTTGGTGCTGACATTGGCGGCCTCAGGGTGGTGTAGCTATTCAACTTCAAATGCCGCGGGCTGCGGTGTAGTTTCGATCGCGGGGGGAGGCCTTCTCGGACTCGTTTTTTTAGTGATGATTGTTGGAGGCTCTATTGTTTCATTTCTAGAAAAGAAGAACTCTAAGACCGATTGAGGCGGGAGCTAACAATCGGCTGCACCGGGCCTTGGGCCATGGTATGCTTCTAGATATTTTGGAGATGAGCGGCGTAGGTGTTGTTGCTTTTTATCGTGTTCCCTCCTAGCAGGCTACCTTCCTAGAAATGCTAAGTCCTGAAGAACAATCCACGCTCGAATCGATTACTGTTCACTCATTTAACGATCCTTCTCAGCCTGAGTTTCCTCCGCATGCTCCGGCCTTTCCGGCGAGTCCGAGTTTTCGGGTTGAGGTGCCTGGATTTTCAAATGTTTGGGTGAAAGACGAGAGTGTGCATAAACATAGTGGGACGCATAAAGATCGTTTGGCCTGGGAAGTCGTCATTCTCTATCGTGACTTCTTGCTCGCAAAACAGGCAGGGAAGATTCAAGGTGAATTGCCGGTATTTTCGATGATTAGTTCTGGGTCAGCCGCGCTGGCGATAAGTCGAAGTTTAAAGGCGTATCACTTACCAAAATTGAAGGTCTTGGTTGACCATTCGCTGAAATCAGAGATTCAGACGGCGCTCAGAGCGGATCATTGTGAAATTTATGAAGTCGACTTGGCAGCAAAGCCGCTGAAGCCGAACGAAATCCTAGCCTTAACGGATAATCCTACTGGTTTTGATTTAACGTCTAATCAAGGAATTTCTCTTGAGATAGGAAACTACGACTGGATGAGTTATGAGGTGCTGAACCAAGAAGCCGACTACGTCATCACTCCTTTTGGAACAGGGATTATTTTCCGGAAGCTTTTGGAAATCACTAAAAATGAAGTGTCCTCTTTCGGCAAGCCGGATCCTCGATTTGCAGGGGATCGTCAGCGGTTGAAGGCGATGCATTTTCTTGGCGCCAGCACGACTAATCCGCTCACCTGCGCCGACAAACTCTATTCGCCGTTTTTGCCATTTCCTTACATCAATCAGGATTGGGTAGAGTTTTACAAACGTGCGGGGTATTGCGGGGGACAGTCGGGTCTCTATGATGTCAGAGAAGAGCATATCGTGGAGGCTTACGAGTATGCTCAGGGAATAGGGCTCTCTTGTGAGCCCTCGGGTTCAGCGAGCTTGGCCTTGCTGTTTCAGATGAAGAATCAAATTCCAGGTGACAAGAAAATACTGCTTATAAACAGTGGGCGATTAAAATTATCAGCAGACGTCTAAAATCATCGCCACGCTTAAGTTGGGATTTGTCCAATGTCGAAGTTGAAAAGATTTATCATCTTTCTCGTTATGAGCTATTGCTCGGCATTCGTGTTTGAAGAAGTGCCGCGAGTGATTTGGCGTTATGTGCTTGGTGATCTCACGGTCGTTCATCTTTGGGATTTACCTGAAGCCCCAGTGTTTTTTTCCTTATGGTATGGGCTACTTTTTTCAGTTGCCTACTTCTTATTTCAACACAAACGAATTGTATTCCCGGTCTGCTTTGGGATTTGTGTTGGCATGATTGCTGAGACGTTTTTGTTTGGACAGATGAATGTCGTCAGCTTTTTTGTCTTTCCTCTTATCTACGGTGCCATGTTCTACGTCCCCTTTTTTCTTATTGGGATTCTTTGTCCGCGAAGAGAGAGGATTTAAACTCACTGAGATGGAATATCGCTTCATAATTACTCTAATGAAGACACCTTTCGCGAAGTGCTGGTTCTCCTTTCTCGTTTGTCCCACGGCGCTCATTCTACTGTTTGCAGAAACGGCGTTCGCATGCTCTTGCGGTGAGGCGAAACTAAATACTGCGCTTGACGAGAATGATGTGTCTGAGGTGCGTGTGCTTCTTAAAAAGTATATCACCAGTGGCGATCCTATTTTTTACGGACGCGTGAGCGAGCAACGCGAGAGTTTTAGCGCAAACAATTCGCCCCAATTTGGCGCAAAAGGTACCGCCACTGAGTTTTTGGTCCGGAATGCATGGAGTGGCGTGACGACAGAAAAAGCGGTCCTAGTTCAATCAGCATCAAGCTGTTCTCTGAAATTTGAATTGGGCAGATACTATCTAATTTTCGCTGAGCGTAATGAGGACAAATCCCTCACGGTGAGCGTTTGTAGTACATTCTTCGAACAAAGAGCCATTCCGCGTTTGCTAGTAGAGGAGCTTGAGCGAATACAGGAGTCTACGATTTTCGGACCCGCAGGGGTTTCTCATCGAAACGATATTGTCTGGGATAATACTGATGGTCGATCAATCCCAATTAAGTCGGACTAGTAGCTCCTTGATTTAGTCCTCTTGGTGATCTTCTATTGCTTGAACGACTGAGATTTTATTGAGGCGGCGTGATTCGCTTTCGAATTCTTCAGCAAGTAGTACCGCAGGTGACCCGAACAGAGCCGTGAGCCCCATTACGAGCGCGATAGCTTCGGCGCGAACCGAGAACCGAGTTTCACCAAGGCGACGGTGAATGACCATCGGGAGAAAAAATTCCCGACGGACTCGAGATATTGAAAAACCTACCCGACGAAAGCTGCGCTTCAGTCTATGCACACTGTGCACTTTGTAGGTCCGTGTTGAACGCCCCTCAAGGATACTCTTCAACCAGAAGAGCATGGGGTAGAGTAAGTTGAAACTGGCGATTGGCGCAAAGTCAGTGAGGACAAATCGCTTTGATACTCGGACAATCTCGGCGACAAATTGTTGATCATCTTCGACGTGGGCGAGAAGACGGATGCACACTACTGCGTCAAAAGCCTTACTTGGAAAGGGCAGGTGCGTTAGCTCACCTACTACCAGAGAGAGCGCTTCCGGATACTGCTCTTTCAGTGCGGTAAGTCGGGATAGACTCTCGAAGGAACTTCCATGTACGGTAACGGCAAATCCCTTGCGAAGCAGACTCTTGGTAAGTTGGGCGTGACCGCCGCCGACCTCCAAAACGTTGTGAATATCTTTATGGTAAGGCTCAAGCATCGACAAAATTGTCGCTCGCTGCACGTGCAGGAAGAACCTACCGATCCGACCAGCAAAACGTGCTTTGTAGTTCTCAGAAGCCGTTTCTATATCTGGAGGGAAGGATGGGGTGATTTGTTGGGGGATCTTCATAGTGGCCCACCTCTCCTTTTGAGAGATATTTACTCCTAATTCCTAAAATCAGCAAGCTGCCAAGGCGTTT
>CAYGNZ010000105.1:0-2792 GCA_964351345.1 uncultured Bdellovibrionales bacterium
TTTTTTCTACAGAGAGCCTTCCAGGGTTCCTCTTTATGTTTAGCTATTATTTGCTGGTGACTTCTCTTTCCGCCTTTCCCGATGGCCAGCTTGAAAGTGTAAGCGGAGAGAGCATCCGTCAGATCACGGCACTACCGATTGATAACATCATCCCGTTTAATTTCTCCCGCTACCTTGTTGAGGGTATCGCGTTTGATGCGATGGAGGTTGTGCCGACGTGGACCGCAAGCTCCCGCGGACCCCTTGCAGGTGCAATAGTTGCGCTCGTGTTTGTGATGCTCTCGGTATCAGAAAAACTTGCCTGGCTTGGCACTTCGCCAGGAGTGTATTTTTTCTTCCAATGCACGATGGTGTTTCTTAACTCCTTGGTTTTCTACGCGGTGTGGTTACTGGCGCGTAGTTTTTTTTCAAACCAAATTGCAAGCTGGAGCATTTTGGCGCTGGCGACGTCTTCATTTGTGCTGAGCAATATCATCTTTACTTGGCCAAAGTTTCTCATGACGTATTTTGTGCTCGCGATACTCTACCTTGTGCTCGCGCAGTCTCGGGCACGTTTTCACGGAGTGTACCTTGGTGTGCTCGCCGCCGGTGCATATCTGAGTCATCAAATGGCGTTGTTCTATATTCTTCCGCTACTGTTATACGTGTTGGTGTCTCGAGTGCACGCGCTTCGCCTCGCCCTGGCCGGCGCACTTCCGCATTCAGATGTGCAGCGTTGGTATTTTCGGGAGAACCTGCAAGAACTTGCCTTCCTTGCGCTATCCATTTTTTCAAGCCTTGCTCCCTGGTTGTTACTCAAGGCGAAGTTGCCCGATGGTGGACAACGAATGCAGTACCTACACTTGTTCTGTATCACCGACCAAGAGGTAGGTGGCCTGAGCATGCTCGATGCAGCGCGACGATATTTTCAGCAGCACTCCTGGTTCGACATACTAAAAGCAAAGCTCGCCAATCTTTGGTATCCATTCGATGTTTCCCATCCGGCAGTTGGAATCAACGAATTCCTTCTCAGCCCGTATCGAGTGCTTTCTGCGGTTGCGTCTGTAAGTTTTTTTCAATTCATCTTTGCGGTTGGTCCGCTGCTACTTTTTCTTGCGGTGTGTGCGCCTCGGTTCGCGCGTGATGCGCGAGGGAGAACAATTCTTCGCAAACTGCTTGGGCTCAGCTTTGCCGCGCTTTGCGTTGCCGCGCTTGTCTACGGTTGTGCTGCGAGTACGCTTAATCACGTCTGGGCATATCCCGCGATTACGCTTACCCTTATTGCCGCAGCCTATTGCACGGAGGCAGAGAGCGTCATTCCAGCGATTGTTTTTGTAATTTCATGTGCATTCAACGCGGTCGTGCTTCTGCTGAACTTCTTTTATCCGTCAACAGGCGTGCTGTGGTTACATGCCTCTCCACAGTATTTTATTGTTCCAAGTGTCGCTCTACTTCTTTGTGTATTAAGTTTTTTCTACATGATGTTTTTTTCTGGAAAATCAAATGAAACGCGCACCCCTTGAGTCCATCGCACTCATCACTCTTTTTTCGCTCTTGCTGTTTGCTCTTGTGCGGCCATTGTATTTGCTTGGAGAGCGAGGCATTCGAGTACCTCTGCAAGCCGCATCGAGTATCGGTACGGGTGTTCGCTTGATGAGTTTTTCACGAAGCGATGCGCTTGGAGATCAGGAAAAAGCGTCTTCCTTAGAGTTTAGTGAGGATGGCAGTAAGCTACTCGTGCAACGAGAGCGGGGCGAGGAGCAAGAGCTAGTACTGTGGACCGAGGGAGCTGGAGTTGAGCCGCTTCCGCTGAGTGTCGGGAAACTACAGGCAGGTCGTATTGATGCCCTGGGGCAGACGGTTGCCTTTCTTGTGGCGAGCAAAGAAGCCGAGCAATTTTCACTGGGCGTTTGGCAGCAGGGAAGTGGCAGTAGTGTTCAACAGGGAATTTCTTTTTTCGGTCGCTGGCATTTGGATATCAACGCCGCGGGTTCACGTATTGTGCTTCTTCCCGGCTCGGAAACGTCTGGATTTCAAAGGGAAGGGCAGGAGCCGGTGCTTGGTCGCGGAGTGATCTTTGATCGGCAAGGAGATTCTGAATGGCACAATGAAGATTTTCGACAAGCGTTCTCCGCGGATGCCGTGCAGATGGTTGGTGAATCAGCGTTCTCGGTCCTTGAGCAAAAACCCGAAGCCGCCTTGCTGCTACGATTTCGTCGCCGTCTGGGTGCGCTGTTTTTTGATAGCAACGCCGATGGCGCGGAGGATTTACTTAGTTTTCAATCCGGCACTGGCGGGGCTCCTTTATGGGAGAGTTACGCCCTGAACGGCTTTCGCGCTTTGTCGGAGAAAGTGAGTGCTGAAATCCCGCTTGCGGGAAGTTGGCGCTTGGGACTCTCGAATTCTGTGCCGGTGGTTGCGGACTATGACGGAGATGGTTTGCTTGATCTGGCCACCTATCAGCCTGGCTACTATCCTGCCCAACTAGGTGCTACGCATAATTGGCAAATTTACTTTTCGGGTACATCAAACAATCGAGTGTTGCCCGAGAGCACACGGAGTATTTCCTGGGGCTTTGGTGACATGAAGGCTGTGCCTGCGGATTACGATGGTGACGGAATTGCTGATATCGCAGTGGTGGCCAATGCCAGCTCCCGCTGGCACTTACTGTATTCCCGAGGCGGTTTTAATCGGGCAAAGGCGGATTTAAATGATGACCGCTTTTTTGGCGAGAAGATCCAATGGGGTTTACCCGGCGATTGTCTTGTCCCCGGAGACTACAATGCGGATGCTTGTGCAGACCTTGCAGTTGT
>CAYGNZ010000105.1:2802-3199 GCA_964351345.1 uncultured Bdellovibrionales bacterium
CGACGCCAGCAATTCAAGCGAGTCTAAAAATCTCCGCTGGCTCATTCGTTACTCGCCCTGTCGCGGGGAACGAGCAGAGCCGAGTCGGGAAATCGAATTCGGTCAACATGGCGACTTACCCATTCCCGCGGATTACGATGGAAACGGGACCTTACAAATCGCGGTGTACCGACCCTCTACGGGACGGTGGTATATTCGCGGAGAAAAAGGCGAAATTTCTGAGGTGAAATGGACAGTGCCTGATGCGATTCCTTTTGTCGGAGATTTTGACGGAGACCGACGGGCCGATATGGCGTTTTATAAACCTGAGGGGCCGGAGCATTACCTTATACGACTCTCGATTATCGCGACGGAAGTCGATCGAGTTCTCGGAATAAAATCACCCGGTCTCATTCGC
>CAYGNZ010000105.1:3209-9701 GCA_964351345.1 uncultured Bdellovibrionales bacterium
AGCGCAGGCAGTCCCCACACAGATTCTTAGCCGACGTCATCGCTCCTGTCTTCTCGCTGAGGAGTAGCGCCTTACCACTCTACTTCGGCCATTTCTCGAGCATGCAGTGCCTCTTCCATGCTCAGTCCAAGTCGGATGCGTAGGTCGGTCGCCAATTCAGCTTCGACATCATGAATGACACCATCTGCCTCTGCGACCACCCAGAGCATGCTCAAAATCGTTTGCTTCTGTGCCGAGGTGAAATGGTATTGAATTGTTTGGAGAAAAAAATCGAGACGGCGATCATTGTTCCTCAGCAGCACGGCGGTATTAATCAAACTCTCGCATTTCTGCTTATCGAGCTTAAAACGATCGCGAAGTACGGAACGGATGGCCTCAAGTTCGTCGAGCAGAAACTCTCTATCTTGATACGCCATGGTAACAAGCAGCACTGCGACGGCGAGCTGATAGTCTCGCCTCGTTGGCTCGCCGTCCTTATCAAACTCTAAGCTCTCGCTTGGATCATGAAGCTGATCGATATTCTTGAAAAACATTCTCTAAGCATACCTGTGCAACGGCTACGCTGTCGAGCGAATAGCGTTACATTCTCTTCCATGCGTGCAAGGGGGTAGATTTACACTCATGGCGACTCGCGATACGCTGAAGGCTCTATGAAGACTCAGAGAGATTCAACCGCGCTAGAAGTATCGCTTCGGAACTATTTCGCCTCTCATCGCTCCCGCATGCAAGGTGCGGGCGTGTCCCCGCGCCTACTCCTTGCCGTCTCTGGTGGGGTGGATTCGATGGTGCTGCTTGATGCACTAAACTCCTGCAAGGATGAACTTTCACTTGAACTTGGGGTAGCCCACCTCAATCACGGTCTTCGTGAGGAAAGTGTCGAGGAAGAGCAGGTGGTAAAGCGATTTGCCACGAGCCTCTCCCTCCCTTATTTCACCGAGACGGCCTCAAGGTTTCCAGAGCAGGAGAACCTTGAGGCCTGGGCGAGAGCCGTACGGTACGAGTTTCTTGAAAACGTAAGGGCACGCGAGGGCTTTGATTACATTCTCACCGCCCATCATGCAGGTGACCAAGCCGAAACCTTATTGATGCGACTTGTCTCTGGTCGACTGAGCAGTACGCTGTTTACTATCGCGGCCTTTGATCAGGAACGACGTCTTCTACGACCGCTCCTGGAGAACACGCGCCATCAGATCGAACAGTATGCCCGTGAGTATCAGGTGCCCTTCGTGCACGACCCAAGTAATGCCTCACGAGAGCGGACGAGGAATCGTTTTCGGCACGAGGTGATTCCTTTACTGCAAGAAGTGAGTGAGCGAGAAGTTATCCCGCAGCTTGCTCAAGTAAGCGCGCGGTTCAACGAGGATGAGCAGTATTTGCGAGCATCCGCCAAACGCGAATCAGCAAAGAGCGGAATCAGAAACGGTTGGCAGCAGCTTCTTTCCCTTCCACCTGCGCTCGCTTGGCGGGTAGTGCGAGAGCTGGCGCGAGAAGACGTTGGTATTGAGGCAGAGAAATTAGGGTTCAGTAGTTTGTCGCGATTGCTCCAGCAAGCTGCGGCTTCGGAAATATCGAGCACTGACCTTGGTTTCGGAATTAGGCTTCGGTCTTCAGCCGAGAGCGAGATTCGTTTTGAACACGCAGTCACGGCATCTCCTTCGTTCCCCGCACTTGAAGCGAGTGTGGGAGCGGGCGAAACGGTACGATGGCAGTATGGGGATGGCTTTACCGGTGAGCTACGCGCGGAGACAATTCCGTCCTCAATCTGTTCTCATCGCGAATGGTTGCAACGATGTGCCAGTGAGCAAGGGAGTGCGCTCGCATCGGCGGCGGCGTACTTTGATGCAGATACCTTACCTACTCGACTCGAGGTGGCACCGCGTGTAAAGGGAGAAACAATTCGGGTGTTTAAACGTGGGCAGAGAAAGATCAAAAAATTAATGCAAGAAAAGTCGTTACCTCATGCGCTACGCGCAGAGCTGCCAATTCTAAGGATGGGTGAGGAGGTGCTCTGGGTGCCGGGAGTTGCTCGAGGTGAAGGCTTCGAACTAAAAGAAAATACCCGACACATTCTCTGTATACGTTACCGAAGGGAAATTGATGAGGGAATTGCCTGAAAACGTTTAAAATCAAAGTCCCCTCCTGCTGCGGTTGCAAACAGAAGGGGACTTGATCATTCGAGGTGACTACGCTCGATCAGCGAGTTCCACGAAATCCCGACTCCCGTGTCCGGTGTAGACCTGACGAGGACGTTGGATGCGGCGAGTGGGATCGGCGCGATCTTCAAGCCAGTGCGCGATCCAACCCGGAAGTCTGCCCACCGCAAACAGCGTGGTGAACATAT
Organism: uncultured Bdellovibrionales bacterium; assembly: GCA_964351345.1. Lineage (GTDB taxonomy): Bacteria > Bdellovibrionota_C > UBA2361 > SZUA-149 > SZUA-149 > SZUA-149. Next base: position 5,551 of record CAYGNZ010000105.1, read on the forward strand.
CCGCCGGAATTCCCATCGCGCTGTAGATCACACCGCTGTAGAAATCGACGTTGGGATACAGCCGACGCTGAATGAAGTACTCGTCATTGAGGGCAAGCTGCTCGAGTTCCTGCGCCAGCTCAAAGAGCTGTTGGTCGTTTCCGGCCGCAGACAACACGAGCGGGCAAAGCTCTTTGATTTTCTCAGCCCGGGGGTCGAAGTTTTTATACACCCGGTGACCGAAGCCCATCAGCTTTTCCTTGCCGCTTTTGACGTCTTCGATGACGTCACTCAACTTCCGGCCGGTGCTGATGATTCTGTCTAACATCAACAACACGGCTTCATTCGCACCACCATGCAGCGGACCCGAAAGGGCGCTGACGCCGCTGACGATTGAAGCATACAGACTCGCGTTTGCAGAACCAACGGATCGAACAGTTGCCGTCGAGCAATTCTGCTCGTGATCTGCATGCACAATCAGGCAGGCATTCATCGCCTCAACAAACACATCGGGAATCTCACGCTCGGGGAGCATGAGTTTGAGGAAGGCAGCAGAGTAACCCTGGGTGGAATCAAGCTGCGCCATTCTCAGATCTCTTCGATCGAGATGCTTTAGGCGACGGAGGTTACCCACGATTGTCGGAACGTTTCGCAACAAGTCGTAGACCTGGACCATCTGCGCCTCCATCTCTTCTTCAGAGCTTGCAGGTCCCGGTGGTAGCGCGGGACGATGAGAGGCGAGCCAGGAAATACTTCCTGACAACACGTCCATCGGATGCGCCTCGGGGCCGAACATGTTGAAGAATGCTTGGATCGGCGGCAGAGGCGGAGCTTTGCGGACCTTGCTCTCGAAGCTCGCAAGCTGCGTGCTCGAGGGAAGTTCCCCGTGAAGGAGCAAGTAGCAGACCTCAAGATGGGAGCAACGGGCGGCAAGTGCCTCAATCGGGTAGCCTCGGTAGCGCAAGATGCCCTCTTCGCCGATGAGCTCCGTAATCTTGCTCTCGGGAATCAAGGCGGAGTTCACGGCACCGGGGTCGATGCAAATCGCCCCGGTTTGTTTGCGAACCTGGGAAATGTCGATACCGACGTCCACGCCGGTTCCCTCATGAACCGGAAGTTCCAGTTCGTGCCCACGAAAACTAAGTGTGGCCGTCGCGGATGCGTCGTTCATGATCAATCCTTTCAATCTCTAAAGGTGTGCTCCGATTCGGAGCGCTGAAATGGAAGAGGGTTAGTTCGGTGTCACGGAGGAGAGTAGCGAAAGCGCTAAAACCAACTTAAAACACTTTGGCAATTCCCCTCATTGAACACGGGACTGATTCAAGGAGGAGAATTAAGAGTAAACGTCTACTGAAATGGAAATGAGGCTTTTGGCCGGAAAGAACAACTAGGGGAATACTCGCAAATAGCGAAAAAACACTAGCATTAGGGTGGGGGAATCTCAAATGCCAAGGGCTGAGATTGGTCGCCTCGCTAGTGCCGTTGCGGTGGTTTATCAAAGATAACTGATGGCGGATTCCGAAATTGTCCGTCTAATCGGGTGCTATTGGGGGCATTTTTCAGTAATGTAACAGAAAGGATCTCTAGAGCCTTGAAAATGCCGAAGATTTCCTGTTTTAGAATAGTTTTTTAGGACTTACTATTATGTACGGCGTTCCATAAGAACTTTCTACGATTTTTACCTCGCAATTTTCCCGCTCAGTCGAGACTTCTTTGCGAGCCAATATTAAATTAACTAGAAAATTGGTGTGAATTGAACCTACACTCACGAAATGCAGCACTCTGGATCTTTCTGATCATCATGGTCGTGCTGTTGTTTAACGTATTTGGCAAACCTCAAACTCCGAGCAACGAAATAGACTACTCAGCCTTTCGCGACGCGATAGATCAAGGTCAGGTCAAGAGTGTTGAAATTCGTCCAGACCAAATCGTTGGTCAGTATCGAGAAGGTTTTGGCGATGCCAAGGACGGGAAGTTTAGCACGCATGCTCCGCCCAACGATGATGAGTTGGTGAAAGCCTTGCGCGATGCGAAGGTAAAGTTCACCGGGAAGCCCGCAGAGGAAGAGTCTTGGTACCTGCTACTACTGGCAAACTCCTTTCCAATTCTCCTCCTGATTGCAGTCTGGATCTTTTTCATGCGGCAGATTCAGGTAGGTGGAGGAAAGGCACTGAGCTTTGGCAAGAGTAAAGCTCGCTTGCTTGAAGAGGGTCCGAACAAAGTTACCTTTGATGACGTTGCCGGCATTGAAGAATCCAAGTCAGAGCTTGAGGCGATTGTTCAGTTTCTAAAAGACCCCAAGAAATTCACGAAGCTTGGCGGGCGTATCCCAAAAGGTGTGCTGCTCGTGGGTAGTCCTGGAACAGGGAAAACGTTACTCGCCCGTGCGATTGCAGGAGAAGCAGGGGTGCCCTTCTTTTCCATTTCCGGTTCGGACTTTGTGGAGATGTTTGTCGGGGTAGGTGCATCTCGAGTGCGCGACTTGTTTATGCGCGGAAAGAAGAATGCGCCCTGCATCATTTTCATTGATGAAATTGATGCGGTTGGACGTCATCGTGGTGCGGGTCTTGGTGGTGGACACGATGAGCGAGAGCAAACTTTGAATCAGCTTCTTGTGGAGATGGATGGATTCGAAGCGAACGAAGGGGTGATCTTGATTGCGGCGACAAACCGCCCTGATGTGCTCGACCCGGCGCTGCTTCGACCGGGGCGATTTGATCGCACGGTCGTAGTGCCACTGCCTGATATACGCGGGCGAGCGGGTGTGCTCAAAGTTCATTCTGGGAAGGTTCCGCTTGATGAGGATGTCTCTCTTGAAACCATCGCACGAGGAACTCCTGGATTCTCCGGAGCGGATCTTGCCAATCTCGTTAACGAGGCAGCGTTGTATGCTGCCTTGGTTGATGCAGAAAAGGTGGAGATGAAGCATTTCGAGTATGCCAAAGATAAAATTTTGATGGGGACAGAACGCCGTTCAATGGTGCTTTCGGATCACGAGAAGCGTATCAGCGCCTGGCATGAAGCGGGTCATGCAATTATTGCGAAACTGATTCCTGCCGATCCCGTCCACAAAGTAACGATTGTTCCCCGAGGCGTTGCCCTAGGTTTGATGATGCAGCTCCCTGAAGATGAGAAGCACACCTACACCAAAGAGTATTGGGAGAACCGAATTTGTATCGCCTTTGGTGGTCGTGCTGCAGAGGAGTTAGTCTTCGGAGAGATCACCACGGGGGCTAGTTCGGATATTGTTGCTGCGACAAATATCGCGCGAAAGATGGTCTGTGAGTGGGGAATGAGTGAATCACTGGGGCCGCTGGCATATGGCCGTCAAGATGACTCAGTGTTTCTCGGCAGAGAGCTAGGGCATCAGCGAGACTATTCTGAGAGCACTGCGGATCGCATTGACGAAGTCGTGCGGGGGATCGTTGATGAACAACTCAACCGCGCAAGAAAGATTCTCACCGAACATCGCGCTGCGCTTGATGCAGTGGCTGAGAAACTGCTTGAGGTCGAAACTCTTGACGCGAAGCAAGTTGAGGAACTCATCTCTGGCTCAAATCCCACCGGGGGACCTGGAGGTGGTGGAGAAGATTCGGGGGAATCATCAGCAGACTCAACAGATGAGGAAGCAAGAGATCCTGATCAGATAAAGGCAGCGTAGCATGGAGCAGTTGGCGGATTTTCATTGGTGGCCGCTTTTTGCGGGTGCTCTGGACGTCGTACTGGTCTACATCCTCATCTATCGCTTGCTCTTGCTTGTCCGAGGAACAAGAGCTGAGCGAATGCTTCTCGGTCTCGGAATTGTCGTGATGGTCTACATGGCCTCGCGTGCACTCAATCTCGCAACGCTGAATTGGATTCTTGGAAACTTCCTTGGCTCAGTAATTTTAGTCATTGTGGTATTATTCCAAGATGATTTTCGTCGAGCTTTGACCAAGGTAGGCCTGATTCCTGGCCTCGGTGGCGAGCAATCAAAAGCTTTGTCAAAGACAATTGAAGAAGTCTCGCATGCAGCATCGGAGCTTGCCTCTCGACGAATCGGTGCACTGATGGTGCTCAGTCGTGACGTCGGTCTTGATGACTATACGGAGCACGCAATCAAGATCGATTCGCGCGTCAGTCATCAGCTTTTAGTGAGCCTTTTTCTGCCCACGTCTCCACTTCACGATGGT